>CAZMHK010000005.1:0-51076 GCA_964566045.1 uncultured Flavobacterium sp. | reverse complement strand
TTATTAATTGAATGTCTATAAATTTTAAATATATGTTTAAATCGTTTTTTTATTCATCTAGTTTACGATACAACTCATTTACCAAAGTTTTTTGACCCTCATAAAAAATATTCTTCACATTAAAGTTAATTAATAAACCAATAGGGGCATTCAATAAATTCATGTAAGTCAGTAATTGTGCTTCAAAAATTGGATTGGTTTCATTTACTGATTTTAATTCAACAACTAGGGTGTTTTCTATAAACAAATCGCATTTTAATTTAGATTCTAATTCATAGCCTTTATAAATAATTGGCACAGATAATTCTGAAATGAAATTAACGTTTCGCAAGGCAAGTTCTTTTTTTAAGCATTGGTGATAAACCGATTCTAAAAGGCCCGGACCAATACTTTTATGCACTTCGATTGCTGCTCCATTAACTTGATATACCAGATCTTTAAGATAACTCCTTGTAATGTTCATTCTTCTCAACTTAATATATCAGTAAGGTAAAAGGTGTGAACACAAATATAGAAAACTTATATGACTTAGATGTTTAAATCAATTCTTCGACTCAAAAGCCAAAGCATACATTTTGATGTTTTTTATCATCGAAACTAGTCCGTTAGCACGAGTGGGCGACAAGTGTTCTTTCAGGCCAATTTCATCAATAAAATCCATATCGGCAGAAAGTATATCGGAGGCTTTTTGATTGCTAAAAGCGCGAATCAAAATGGCAATAATTCCTTTGGTTAAAATAGCATCACTATCGGCAGTGAACACAATTTTATCGTCGGCTTGCTCGCCTTGTAGCCATACTTTTGATTGACAACCTTTGATGATGTTATCTTCAGTTTTGTATTCCTCTTTGATAAGCGGCAGTTTTTTCCCCAATTCAATGATGTATTCGTAACGATCCATCCAGTCATCAAACATTGAGAATTCTTCTACTATTTCTTCTTGTATATCTTTTATAGTCATGTGTGTTCGTAATTAATTTGCCTCAGCCAAAGCATTAATTTTTTTTATCAATTTTTCAATTTCTTTTGGAGGAGTACCATGATCAAATGTTTTACTTTGATAGGTTTTTTCTTTGTGCACTATTTTGAGATTTGCCATTGCTGCGCCGTCATGAAATCTTTTTTCAGAAGGTGCTTTTAATGTTTCCACTTTGTCAAGTTCAATAGTTTGAAACTCCGTTATAAGTTCCTTCCAATCCGCATCAGAAATGGGAGTTGTGGTAGGTTTTTCCGTCTCATTTCTGTCTTTGCTTACACTCAATTCTTGGTTGACAACGGTAATTTTTTGATAAAAACCTCTCGTATTAGCCGTGTACTCGATCACTGTGTTTTCTAAATCAGATTGTTTCTTGTTACTGCAAGTAGATCCAAGAATCACGGTGGCCACTAAAGCTAGTACTGTTTTCATAAGGTTGTGTTTAAGCGTTAAGCAAGCATATTTTGGGCTCTTTTTACGGCGGCAACTAGGCTATCAATTTCTTCTTTGGTATTGTAAAACGCAAACGAAGCTCTTATGGTGCCAGGAATCTCAAAGAAATTCATGATCGGTTGTGCACAATGATGTCCTGTTCGAACTGCAATTCCTAATTTGTCAATTATGGTACCAATATCGTACGGGTGAATTCCTTCAATATTAAATGAAATCACAGATGTTTTTTCTTTGGCAGTACCGTAAATTTTCAAACCTTCAATGGTTAATAATTGTTGGGTTCCATACTCAAGCAATTCTTTTTCTTGCTGCTGAATGTTGTCAAAACCAATCGAGTTCATATAATCAACCGCAGTTCCTAATGCAATTCCTCCAGCAATATTAGGCGTCCCTGCTTCAAATTTATGAGGTAGTTCTGCATAAGTTGTTTTCTCGAAAGTCACTTCTTTGATCATTTCGCCACCTCCTTGATACGGCGGTAATTTATTCAACCATTCCTCTTTACCGTATAAAATACCGGTACCTGTTGGTCCGCACAATTTATGTCCTGAAAAAACATAAAAATCACAATCTAGTTCTTGTACATCAGGTTTTAAATGCGGAACAGCTTGTGCACCATCTATCAAAACTGCAGCGCCTACTGCGTGTGCTTTGTCAATCATGTATTTAACAGGATTGATCGTTCCTAGCGCATTCGAAATATGATTCACTGTTACGACCTTAGTTTTATCCGACAACAATTTATCGTATTCTGCCATAATTAACTCGCCATCCGTATTCATAGGAATGACACGTAAAATTGCTCCTGTACGTTCGCACAACATTTGCCAAGGCACAATATTGCTATGGTGTTCCAATGCCGAAACTAAAATTTCATCACCCGGTTTTAAAATCGAAGCAAATCCATTCGTTACTGCATTGATGCCGTGTGTAGTTCCCGAGGTAAAAAGTACTTCGTGAGCAAATTTTGCATTGATGTGATTTTGAATTTTCTTGCGGGATTCTTCGTAAGCGTCAGTTGCTAATTGACTCAAGGTATGTACACCGCGATGGATATTAGCGTTGATTTCTTGGTAGTATTTCGCTATCGCATCAATCACCACTTGTGGTTTTTGAGTGGTAGCTCCGTTATCGAAATAGACTAATGGTTTACCGTTTACTTTTTGAGTAAGTATCGGAAAATCGGCTCTTATTTTTTGAATGTCTAGCATAGTTATCGTAGAAAAAATCTAGATACAAAAGTACTGAAATTAAACCGTTTTGAAATTAAGAAACCCAAGTTTTTCATACTTTCTTGTTATGCTTTGATAGCCAAATTATTTGCCAAACAGTCGTTTTTTAAACCAACCTAATTCAAATGTTTTTAATAAATTGCAGTCAAAAGAATGGTTTATGAAAAAAATATTTAAAATTGCTTCGGTTGTTCTTCTAATCGGAATTGTATATGTGGGTTTTACAACTTATCCAAAGCTCGATTTAATTTCTGGTTTTTCAGCCAAAAGTATTGCTTCGGGTCATTTTCTAGATGGTAGATCACAAGCTATGATTGAAGCTGGCGATAATGATATTGATTTGATCGATTTGGCAACAAATCAAATTGATGAGGCTGGAAAGTTTGCTACTGCTTCAGTTTATGGATTAAAGGAACGAAAAGCCATTTACCGTGAAGGTTTGGGAGTTACTTTAATTAACGATGATTTTGATGTTTCAAAACCGTATTTGGTTCCCAAAAGAACAAAATTGAACAATAATTTACCTTTTCCATACGGAAATAACGAACCTAAAGATACCATTTTTGCTAACGTTGATTATACCAAATTGAATGCGGCTGTAGCCAATGCTTTTGATGTGAAAGGAGAATTGAAAAAGAGAACTCGTTCCCTATTAGTAATTTATAAAGACAAAATTATTGCCGAAAAATACGATACAGGATTTACTAAAAACAGTAGAATTTTAGGTTGGTCTATGACCAAAAGTATCACGAGCGCCATGTTGGGAGTTTTAGAAAAGCAAAGAAAATTTGACATTGATGCTCCAGCTCCTATTGCAGAATGGGCAAATGACGAACGTAAAAAAATTACAACAAGTGACTTGCTCCACATGAATTCTGGTTTGCAATGGGTAGAAGATTATGCTTCTATTTGTGATGCTACCAAAATGCTTTTTCAAGCCGAAGATATGACCCGATCGCAACTCGAGAAACCAGCGGAGCGTAAGCCCAACACGCGATGGAATTACTCCTCTGGAACAACGAATTTACTGTCGGGGATTTTGCGGAAGCAGTTCAAAACACATCAAGAGTACTTAGATTTTTGGTACACCGATTTAATAGATAAAATTGGAATGAACTCGATGGTTATCGAAACTGATATGGCCGGGAATTATGTCGGTTCGTCCTATGGTTGGGCAACTACACGCGACTGGGCTAAGTTTGGCTTACTCTATTTGCACAAAGGGAATTGGAACGGGGAGCAAATTTTCAATGAAGGTTGGGCAAAATATACCGCAACACCTACCAATACTTCCGCAGGTAGATATGGAGGACATTTTTGGCTAAACGCTGGAGGATATTTCCCTGATGTTCCTAGAGATATGTATTACTGCAGTGGTTTCCAGGGTCAAATGGTAGCCATTATCCCTTCAATGGATATTGTGATTGTTAGGATGGGTTTAAAAGAGAATTCGGAATTTGATTTTAATGGAATGCTACGAGACATTCTCAAAGCAGTAAAAAAATAATTGAAATAGAAAGGGCGCAAAGTTGTAAAACTCTGCGCCCTTTTTATATCGCGAACCTTGTGGTTAAAACTACAAATCAAATCCCATTTTTACGCCAAGTTTGTTAGCAATGATTTTGGTGATGCGTTGTTTTAATTCTGGTATTTTAATGCTTTCGATTACTGCATTAGAAAATGCATACATCAATAAAGCTTTGGCTTCTTTAACAGGAATTCCGCGTTGTTGCATATAGAACAATGCTGTTTCGTCTAATTGCCCGATGGTGCAACCATGAGAACATTTCACATCATCAGCAAAAATTTCTAGTTGCGGTTTGGCATTGATGGTAGCCTTGTCGCTCAATAAAATGTTATTGCTTTTTTGAAAAGCATTTGTTTTTTGAGCCTCTTTTTCTACAAAGATTTTTCCGTTAAATACACCGGTAGATTTATCGGTAAAAATTCCTTTATAATCTTGATGACTTTCACAATTTGGCGTAGCGTGGTGTACCAAGGTGTAGTGGTCTACGTGCTGTTTATCGCCAATGATCGTAATACCATTCAAGTAGCTTACAATATGCTCTCCGAAATGGTAAAAATTAAGATTATTACGAGTCACGTTTCCTCCAAAACTGAAGGTATTTACAGCAACACTACTTTCTTCTTGTTGTGACACGTAAGTATTATCAACTAAATTGGCTGCCTCGTTATCGTTTTGAATTTTATAAACATCTACAAAAGCTCTTTTTTGTGCAAAAATCTCAGTAACCGAATTGGTTAATACTGCATTTTCGTTCAAGCTTTGATGACGTTCGATGATTTGCACTTGTGCATTCTCACCAACAACAATCAAGTTGCGCGGTTGTACTAACATTGCCGCTTCATTACCAGTCGATAAATACATGATTTCGATCGGTTTGTCCGCCACTTTTCCTTTCGGAATGTTGATGTACGCTCCTTCATTTGCGAAAGCCGTGTTTAATGAAGTCAAAGTTTCTTCTTTGTTGACAACTTGATTAAAATACGCGTCAATAACTGTTTTGTATTTTGGTTTTGTCAAGGCAGAAGAAAGTAAGCAAACATCAATTCCTTCGTGAGTGGTAGCTGATAAATGCGAACTAAAAACACCATCAATAAAAACTACTTTGTAGGTATCAACTTCATGTAAAAAGTATTTTTTTACATCGGAATATTGTACTGTGTTTTCCTGTTTTGGAAAAACGGTAAAGTCATTTTTAAGAATTGCGTTAAGCGATGTATATTTCCAAGCTTCCTCTTTTTTAGTTGGGAAACCTTTGGTTTCAAAGTTCTTTAAGGCAGCGGTACGCAAGTCGTGTAGTTCAGTGTGAACATCAACACGCTCCTCAAAAGCCATAAAAGACGATATTAATTTTTCTTTTAAATCCATTTTTATTTAAGTCTTAAAGTTGAAAGTCGAAAGTCAAAAGACTTTGGATTGTCAACGTAACATTATTTATGAGTCTCTAATCTGAAAGTGTTTAAAGTTACCTTTAGGTTACCTATTTATGACTTTGGACTCAGATATTTAATAAAACCACTTAACAATTTTGATATTTCTGTTACTGATTCTAAAAGTGTTTCAAATTCTTCTTTTGTAATATATTCTAAATCAAATGCTAAATATAATTGAGAACGAACTTTTCTAGCAGAAGCTTTTGCAACATATAAAAAGTAAATAAACTCTTTGTCAGTATTTCTCTCAAATCCTTCGGCTATATTTGATGATATAGAAATTGAAGCTCGTCTTATTTGTCTAATGAAATCAAAGTCTTTCTTGAAATTGGAATTTTCAGTGATCTGGTATAATCTTTTATTGAAGATTCTTGATTTTTGCCAAGAATTAATTTCTTCGAAAGAGCCAAATTTCGCCATTACTTTTTTCTTTTGACTTTAAGACCTTTGACTTTAGACTATTTAATTCTAAACTTCTTGTTCTTGTTTAATCCAATCGTATCCTTTTTCTTCTAGCTCGTGGGCCAATTCTTTTCCGCCAGATTTTACAATTTTTCCGTTGTATAATACGTGAACAAAATCAGGAACGATATAATCAAGTAATCTTTGGTAGTGTGTGATCACTACGATAGCATTTTTATCGCTTTTTAGTTTGTTAACACCATTGGCAACAATTCTCAAAGCATCGATATCTAAGCCAGAATCGGTTTCGTCAAGGATGGCTAATTTTGGTTCTAACATAGCCATTTGAAAAATTTCATTACGCTTTTTCTCTCCACCCGAAAAACCTTCGTTTAAAGAACGTGACAAAAATTTACGGTCTATTTCTAGTAATTCTGATTTTTCACGAATCACTTTTAGCATTTCGTTAGCGGGCATTTCTTCCTGACCGTTTGCTTTACGTGTTTCGTTGATAGCTGTTCTCATGAAGTTAGTCACAGAAACACCCGGGATTTCAACAGGATATTGAAACGAAAGAAAAACTCCTTTATGTGCTCTTTCCTCTGGAGCCAATTCCGAAATGTCTTCGTTATCCAAAAAGATTTCTCCTTCGGTCACTTCATAATTTTCGTTTCCTGCAATAACTGCCGAAAGAGTACTTTTTCCAGCACCGTTCGGTCCCATAATTGCGTGAATTTCACCCGCTTTTACTTCAAGGTTAATCCCTTTTAATATTTCTTTTTCACCTATTGAGGCGTGTAAATTTTTTATTGATAACATGATGTCTTTGTTTATTCGTAATGACCTTTTAATGATATAATACTTAAAATATTTATGTTGTTTTCGTCAATAACTTCGTAAATAATTCGATGCTCTTGGTTGATTCTTCTTGACCAATATCCTGCTAAACTATGTTTCAAAGGTTCGGGCTTTCCAAGTCCTTCAAATGGATGCAATTGAATATCTTCAATCAAAGAATATATTTTTTTCAGTATCGATTTGTTACCCGATTTTATCCAAAAATTTAAATCTGCTTTGGCTTTACTTGAAAAATCTATTTGCATAAATCTTTCAATTCCTCCATCGTCATTCTAATACCTTTTCCCTCTCTTACTTCTTTCGCGGCTTCCAAAATTTCTTTTACAAATTCTGGGTTATATGGTTTACTCTCTTTTTCAATTTCAAAACCTAATGATTTTGCCAACGATTTTAAAAGTGGTAAATCTTTTTTCTTAACGTTTTTTAAAATGAGTTCCATGACAATAGAATTTTAATGTTAGTTCTTCAAATTTACATTTTTTTATCCCACCGAACCTTCAAGAGAAATTTCCAATAATTTTTGCGCTTCTACCGCAAATTCCATTGGTAGCTTATTCAATACATCTTTACTAAAACCGTTTACAATTAATGCAATTGCTTTTTCAGTTGGAATACCGCGTTGATTGCAATAAAAAACTTGGTCTTCGCCAATTTTACTAGTCGTAGCCTCGTGTTCAATTTTCGCCGTTGGATTTTTACTCTCAATGTACGGGAATGTATGTGCTCCACATTTGTTCCCCATTAATAAAGAGTCGCATTGTGAAAAATTACGAGCATTTTCAGCATTAGGCGAAATACGCACTAAGCCACGGTAACTGTTTTGTGATTTACCAGCAGAAATTCCTTTGGAAATAATAGTCGATTTAGTGTTTTTACCAAGGTGAACCATTTTAGTACCCGTATCGGCTTGTTGGAAATTATTAGTTACTGCAATTGAATAAAACTCACCAACTGAATTATCTCCTTTTAAAACTACCGATGGGTATTTCCAAGTTACAGCTGATCCTGTTTCTACTTGTGTCCAAGAAATTTTTGCGTTTTTCTCGCAAATTCCTCTTTTAGTCACAAAGTTATATACACCACCTTTACCTTCTTTGTTTCCAGGATACCAGTTTTGTACGGTTGAATATTTTATTTCGGCATCGTCAAGTGCAATCAACTCAACTACTGCAGCGTGTAATTGGTTTTCGTCACGACTTGGTGCTGTACAGCCTTCAAGGTATGATACGTAGCTTCCTTCGTCGGCAATAAGTAAGGTTCTTTCAAATTGTCCGGTACCGGCTTGATTGATACGGAAATAAGTTGAAAGTTCCATTGGGCAACGAACGCCTTTTGGGATGTAACAAAACGATCCATCAGAGAATACGGCCGAGTTTAAGGCAGCGTAAAAGTTGTCTTTTTGCGGCACTACAGTTCCTAAATATTTGCGAACTAATTCGGGATGTTCTTTAATGGCTTCAGAAATACTCATAAAAATAATTCCTTTTTCGCCTAATGTTTTCTTGAATGTTGTTGCAACTGATACCGAGTCAACTACGATATCCATAGCCACATTATTCATCATTTTTTGCTCATCTACAGAGA
Source organism: uncultured Flavobacterium sp. (assembly GCA_964566045.1). Lineage (GTDB taxonomy): Bacteria > Bacteroidota > Bacteroidia > Flavobacteriales > Flavobacteriaceae > Flavobacterium. The sequence goes on along the minus strand of CAZMHK010000005.1, from coordinate 42,613 downwards.
TACCTAACTTTTTATACATTTCTAAAAGTTCCGGATCTACATCATCTAAAGTTTTGTTAGGATCTACGGCTTTTGGTGCAGAGTAGTATGATATGGCTTGGAAATCTGGTTTTTCATAACGTACGTTAGCCCATTCTGGTTCTACCATTTGCTCCCAAGCACGAAAAGCCTCAAGGCGCCAATCGGTCATCCATTGTGGTTCTTCTTTTTTAAGTGAAATGGCACGAACAATATCTTCATTTAAACCAATAGGAAACGTTTCGGCTTCCAACTCGGTATAAAATCCGTATTCGTATTCTTTATTTTCGAGTTCGATTTTTAAATCGTCTTCTGTGTATTTACTCATTGTGATTTAAAGATTTAAAGATTTAAAGATTCAAAAATTGAATATCAAACTTTATTATTTGTGTCTAAATATTTAATAAAATTAGAAAGGTTTTGAGAAATTTCAATTGTTAAATTATAACCTATCTGAATCTCCTCTTGATTGCAAAAACCTAACTCTCTTGCTAATATCAACATATTTCTAACCTCAGCGCAACTGCCTTTGGAGATTTTTAAATATCTTGTAAATTGTCTATTACTGTTGTATTCTGAACCTTCGGCAATATTATTTGTAATCGAAACTACAGCTCTTTTTATTTGGTCTTTAAAACCAAATTCCTTTTCTAAAGATTTATTGTTTAATAATTGAAAAACTAATGTGGTCAAGACAACACCTTTTTTATGAACATCAAATTCTTCGAATGATTTTGCCATGCTTTCATTAATCTTTTAATTTTTTAATCTTTAAATTTAAAGAGAGAAACTCTCGCCACAACCGCAGGTTCTTGTTGCATTCGGATTGTTGAATACAAATCCTTTTCCGTTTAATCCACCAGAAAATTCTAAAATAGTTCCTGCTAGGTAAAGGAATGATTTTTTTTCAACCGCTATAGTTATGTCGTTGTCAATGAATATTTTATCATCGTCTCCTTTGTTTTTGTCAAATTTTAAATCATATGACAATCCAGAGCAGCCGCCGCTTTTTACACCTACTCGTACATAATCTGTAGCAGCATTAAAACCATCGTCTTGCATTAAGTCGATAATTTTCTTTTTGGCAGTGTCAGATACCTTTATCATGTTTATGTTGATTTTGTCTAAATTAAACGCAAAGATAGTGTATAAAATACTTTTTCCATAATTGATAACATTATTATAACTAATGCAAAAATAGAATTTAGTTATTTGCGCGTTTTAATTTTATTGTATTACTTTTAACGCTTTATAACTTACAAACAATTAAAAAAACTATTTATGGAAGAAAATGTACCAAGCAAAATGCACTATCAACTCGATTTTAAAGGAAAAGGGGAAACTTTTTTCGGTATCGTAATTGTAAACTGGCTCTTAACTATTGTTACTTTAGGGCTTTATTATCCGTGGGCTAAGGCCAAAACACTACAATTTTTATTCGGTCAAACTACTTTAAATGATGATCCGTTTACGTTTCATGGCACCGGTAAAGAAATGTTCAAAGGATTTTTAAAAGCTTTACTAGTGTTTGTTATTTTGTTCGGAATAATGGGTGCACTTACCTACTTAGATTATCAAGTTGCTGGTATACTAATTCTTTATTTAGGGATTTTTGCTATTATGCCATTGGCAATTCACGGATCGTACCGTTACAGAATGTCTCGTACGACTTGGAGGGGAATTCGTTTTGGTTACCGAGGTAATCAAACAGAATTAGTTAAACTTTTTTTTAAGTGGGTTTTCTTTACCGTTATTACTTTGGGTATTTACAGTTCATGGTTTCAAATGAATTTACGTAGGTATGTTATCGGAAATATTCGTTTTGGTGATGCCGAGATGAATTACGATGGTGATGGTGGCGATTATTTACTGATGAATATTAAAGGATATTTTTTGACTATCATAACTTTCGGAATTTATTCTTTCTGGTGGCAAAAAGAAATTTTTGAATATTATGTGAACAATTTGTCATTGCATAAAGATGACAAACGCATCGAGTTTACATCGACAGCAAGTGGCGCTGATTTTATTGGCCTAATTGTGATTAACATGTTATTAATTGTGTTTACATTAGGATTGGGTTACTCTTGGGTAGTAACACGTACTATGAAATTTATTTTTGACCACATTCAATTAGACGGTAACATTGATTTGAATACATTACACCAAACTGAAGAAAACTATAAAGATGCTACCGGCGAAGACGTGAGTGACTTTTTAGATATGGATTTTATCGTTTAAAATATGAATCAAGAAGCCGCAGGAATTTATTTTGATGGCAAGTCAGCCGCTCCGCAAGCAGTAACTATTGTTTTGAACAAATTAAATGGTGTTCTTCAGTTTCAAACCGAAACAGCTACAATAGAGCGCTGGTTGCTGGGTGAACTGAGTTATGAAAACGTGGGGACAACTCTGCAATTGCAAAAACAGCAACCGGACGGCATAGCAATTTTAAAAATTACAGACGCCTCATTTGCTGCTGCTATTTTAAAATTTCGTCAAGAAAACAATCAAGTAGGTTGGTACGAAAAAATGCTAGCATCGGGCATGAAATTTCATCTTGTTTTGGCACTTGTGATTTTGGGCTTAATTGGTCTAACCTATGTGTATGCCATACCGTGGGTGGGAGAAAAATCAGTAGCGCTAATTCCTGAGAGTTTTGATGATACCATGAGCGGAACGTTTATCAGCGATAATTTGCTGTTTTCAGATGTAGCTTCGGATAAATCTAAAGTCTTAAACGCTTTCGCAAAAGAGTTACAACTGAACAATAAAAAGAAGCTGAAATTCATTTTTGTTGAAGAGGATATTGTAAACGCTTTTGCTTTGCCTGATGGTACCATTGTGGTATACTCCGGTATAGTCAACGAGATGCAAAATTACGATGAGTTAGTTGCTCTTTTAGGTCACGAAGCCGCGCACGTCAACAACCGCCATTCGATGAAAATGCTTTGCCGCAACTTGTCTGGTTATTTGTTTATTTCGGCAATTTTAGGCGATGCCAACGGAATCATGGCTACAATAGGAGATAACGTAAATAGTTTTCAATCATTGTCGTTTTCTCGTGAGTTTGAACAAGAAGCTGATCGTGAAGGTTTTGCTATTGTTGTCAAAAACAAAGTAAATCCTAACGGAATGTTGAATTTATTTAAAAGACTTCAAGACGAAGGTGATTCTATCGTTCCGGAGTTTTTAAGTTCGCATCCTGTTACAAAGCAGCGTATTGCAACCACTAAACAATTGGTTAAAGCTACTCCGCACCAAGTTGAGGTAAATAGTAAGCTGCAAGAGTTATTTCAGCAATTAAAAAAATAATCTAAAATCAAATTGCATTTAAACCATTGCACCTCAGTTGTGTATTGGTTTGGGTGCAATTTGTTTTTACACACTTTTAGTTCGGTATCAATAAATATGCTTAATTTTAGAGCATACAATTTTGATACATTATGAAACTATATCCAATAGAAACGGGTAATTTTAAATTAGATGGTGGCGCTATGTTTGGCGTGGTTCCTAAAACCATCTGGAACAAAACCAATCCCGCTGATGCCAATAACCTCATTGACATTGCAGCACGTTGTTTATTGATTGAAGAGGAAAACCGCTTGATTTTGATAGATACCGGAATGGGAAACAAACAATCTGAAAAATTCTTCGGATACTATTCATTATGGGGTTCGCATTCTTTAGATAAATCTTTGGCAAAATACGGTTTTCACCGCGACGATATTACGGATGTGTTTATGACGCACTTGCATTTTGATCATTGTGGAGGAAGTGTACAATGGAATAAAGACAAAACGGGATATGAACCAGCCTTTAAAAACGCCAAATTTTGGACTAACGAAAATCATTGGGAATGGGCTACAAAACCCAATCCGAGGGAGAAAGCTTCGTTCTTGTCTGAAAACATTTTACCCATGCAAGAAAGTGGTCAATTGCATTTTATACAAAGACCCGAAGGTGATTTTCTTGAAAAATCTGAATTAGGATTTGGAATCTTTTTTGTAGATGGACATACCGAAAAACAGATGATTCCGCACATTCAATATAAAGATAAAACGATTGTTTTTTGCGCTGATTTATTGGCTACAGCCGGGCATATTCCGATACCGTATGTGATGGGCTATGATACCAGACCATTATTGACAATGCCAGAAAAGAGTAAATTATTGCACACTGCAGTAGAGCAAAACCACTATTTGTTTTTAGAGCATGACGCCCACAACCAAATTGTTACAGTACAAAACACAGAGAAGGGAGTGCGATTACAGGACGTATTTACCACCGAAGAAATTTTTTAAACCAAGATTTTAAAATAAATAAAATAAGTCTCTTAATACTAAAGTGTTAAGGGACTTTTTTTTGGACATTATTTTTTTTCATTGACATCTGCAATGTTTAAAATGCGCAACCTTATTCGTATCGTATTAAGCAATCTTTAATTATTTTATTTTAGAATTTTTAGTAAGAGAATAAATTGTTTTTTCAGAATATAATAAATAGGTTTGTGCCGAATTTATAAAAATACACGTATGAAAAAAACTTTAATTTTTTTGTTGTTTTTAGTTTCTGTTACTATTTCAGCTCAAAAGGTAGACTTAGATCGTTTTTACTTTGAGGTTAGCTATCAGCAACTTCCAAAAGAGCCTGTGCCTTTTGAAAAAAGATCATTCTTTTCTTTAGTAAATTTAGGAGTTAAAATGCAAACTTTTGTAGATCCTACTACAGTAAATGATAAGATTAGTATTAAAGGCTGGAAAAAGTCTTACGAAAATACTACCGTGAACATTGAACTCAAAATTGAAGATTTTATTGAAAGAGGGGTGACTCCGCAAACGCGCGTTGAAGAAACAAAAGATAAAGATGGTAAAGTAACTAGTCGCAGAGAGTTTTACTATGTTTTAGTGAAATATTCAGGTAGAGCACATGCAAAAGTAGTTGGCCCACGTACGCCTAAGCCTCTATCAGCAAAGGAATTAGAGGTAGAAAAAACAAAACAAGCAGCTGCATCTGCCAATAGATTTTTGAAAAATGCCGTTGTAAAAAAAGACACTGCAACAACTAATGATGATTCCAATATTACTCTCAACGAGGATATTGAATTCAAAACTACGGAGTATTCAGATCCATCTGCAGCTATGAAATATTATTATTTGAATAAAAATGTATTTCATGATAATGCATTAAGAAATTATGTAGAAAGCGCTGTGAAAAATTTTAATTCTAACATTAACTATATTTATGGTTATCGACCAGTTTATAGCAACCAAATGATGTGGATTTTAGATGCTAAAAATGAGGAAGGAGCTACTCAAATAGAAGCTATACAGGCTGTCAGAGCATTGTTTAAAACAATGAAAGCTGATGAGCCAATAGATGATTTAAAAAGTAATATGCAGCCGTTAATAGAATATTTTGACTCCTTAAAAACAAAATATACTGATGATAGTAAACCAGCTCGTAAAATGAGATACTCTGCTTATTATAATTTAGCAGTGATTTATAACTTATTGGACGAACCTGAGAAATCAATTCTTGAAGCTGAGAAATTGATCTTGAATGAATATGACAAGGCTGACGGTAAAGAATTAATTTTTAATGCCAATAAATTAATTGAAGAATTTAAAATTGCTAAACTAAGATCTAGACACAACCCAACTCTAAAATCGTTATAAATGAAAAATATTACACAATTAGCTTTTATAGTATGCTTTGCAATTCTAAGTGGTAATGCTTATAGCCAGTTTTCACTTGGTAAAATGATCAGTAAAGTAGAGGGCTCTGGAACGGCAGTAGGTCAAGACGAAGAATTAAAAAACACTTTAAATTTAAGAGGTCCTGAGGCTCCCGTTGATGATCAATACGGTAATTATAAATCGTATGAAATTAAACTTGATTTATCTAAAGGCATAGAAGATAGTTTTACTTTTAGAAAAATTCCTTATTCAAGTGAAAAAATAAACAACATTTTCTTTATATCAGGTTTGAAAAAGGCCAATGAAGGAGAGTTTAAAATTAAATACACCGTTTCAAGATTTGAGTCTATTAATGACGAAGATTATGTACAAACGTTTTATCAAAAATCTCCTGCGTATTATATAGGAATGGAGTCTAACCTTGAGATCATGGATAAAACAGGCAAGGTTATTTACAAAAGGTACACCACTCCAAAAGTTAACCTATATATAACTGATCCAACTTATAGTTATGAAGCTTTAGTAATTCGAATATTGAATACTAATTTCTACTCAATGTTGCAAGAGTTTGAGGGGTTCTATTTATATGGACCAGCAGTTTCGGGTTTGCGTTATTTTGATATTGAGAAGAAAAAGAAATCAAAATCAACTTTTAATCCAGATGAGTTCAATCAATCAGTTCAAGTATTGCCTACTTTAGTTGATGTTGATAGAGCAGATTGGCCGAGTTTATTTGGTGAAGCTCAAAAGTATTGGAAAGAGTTTTTAGCTTTTGAAGATAAAAATGACGAGGATATGCAGAAAAAAGTGCGTTTTAGCGCTCATTATAATTTAGCTACAACTTATCTGCTTTTAGGCCAAGTTGATGAAGCTTCGAAATATTTAGATGGAGTAAAGGAAAACGAAAAAAGCTTTTTAGGAATTCGTACACACTATCCTTTTTTAGTGGATTTGTCAAAAAATATTGATAGTTACAAGAAAACTACTGAAAAAGCGACTACTTTAGAGGCAGTCCAATCTGAGCCTATTTTAGCATCGTACAAAAAAGCTGCAACTGCTTTTAGATATGCTGAATTTGATGGTGAAGTCGAAGATGTAGAAGGTAAGGTTTTTAGAGGTAAGGTAAGAATTATCAGTGATTTTCCCGAAATAGTAGACTATAGAACGGAGTCGCAAGTTTCAGCTCTTCGTGCTCTAGCAAATGGGATTGGTTCTGATAAGAGTTCTGTCAGAATTACTATTGAAGGACAGAAAAAACCAGAACGCACCAACTTGAAAAAAGTGGCTAGTATCAAAGACAATGAAGGTCATTTTTATATCGCTGGTCAAACAGGTAAAGGAGTAGGTCTTACATCTGATGTGAACACAAAAAGATATTCTTTGTTTGAAGAAATTAAAAAAGGAGAAAAAATATCTGTATATCATGAGTTTTTCCCTCAAGACGCTTACGTTTTGAAAAAGCAAATTCAAGATGAATTTTTCAGTCCAGCTGTTTTAATTGGTAGAAAAAAAGAATTAAGAGAATATTTTTCAGATTGTCCTAAAATGATTGAAAACATCAATAAAGGACTTTATAATTTTGAAAATAAAGAAACTTACATCAAGATGTTTGAAGACTATACTACATTGTGCGGTAATTAATTACTCAACTACTTAAGTACAAAAGCTACCTCTCAAGGGTAGCTTTTTTTGTTATCTTTACCTTATGATTCAAAACAAATAAAAATTATATATTTTTTCTTAATGTACTGTTAATCCTTTTATTTGTGTAACAAAATCAATTATTTTAGACCCATATTTCAATAATAAACAAAAAAACAGATTCAATGAATACCATCAAACCCATTTACATTTCTGCTTTTGCAATGCTTGCTTTAGTAGGATGTGGCGCTGCAAAACAAGTTTCAAGTTCCGCTAATGCTAATTTGACTCTTATTTCGGCACCCTTAAATGTACAGAAGAAAGCTGCTTTAACCGAAAGCGAATTGAAACGTTGGAGTCACCTTGATATCGTAAGCGACACCATCCCCGGAATGAGTGTTGATAAAGCTTACGCTGAATTATTAAAAGGTAAAAAAGGAGTACCAGTTATTGTAGGTATTGTAGACTCAGGTGTTGATATCGAGCACGAAGATTTAAAATCGGTTTTGTGGACCAATGCTAAGGAAATTGCTGGAAACGGCATTGACGACGATAAAAATGGTTACGTAGATGATATTCACGGTTGGAATTTCTTGGGCGACATTACCAAAGAAAATGTTGAATACGAAAGAATCATTAGAGATAAAACTTTGGTAGACGAAAAAACTTTTCAAGAAGCCAAAGCAGTAAATGATAAAAAAGTGGCCGAAGCAGCTACTGTCAAAGCACGCTCGGAGCAAATGATAAGTTCATTAAATACAAGCGATGCTGCCATTGCGAAGCATTTAGGTAAAGCTGTTTATACCATAGAGGAGGTAAATGCAATTACAACTCAAGATGCTGATTTACTTAAAAGCAAAACTACAATGCAACAAATGTTGGGTTATGGTTTGCCAGTTGCTGAGTTAAAAGTTGCCCTACAAAAACAAAGAGATGCTCAAGATGCACTTATTAATGGTGACAACTTGAAAACAGATTATCGTAAAGTGGTTGGCGATAATCCGAACGATATTACTGATACCAAGTACGGGAACAATAACGTAATGGGTCCAGATAAAAATGAAACTTTGCATGGTACACACGTTGCCGGAATTGTGGCTCAAGTTAGAGGGAACAATTTAGGTGGAGATGGTGTGGCTAATAATGTTCAAATTTTAACGGTTCGTGCTGTGCCAGACGGAGATGAGTACGATAAAGACATTGCATTAGGAATTCGTTATGCGGTAGACAATGGTGCTAAAGTAATCAACGGAAGTTTTGGAAAAGGTTTCTCACCACACAAACAATGGGTGTATGACGCTATAAAATATGCAGAGAAAAAAGACGTTCTTTTTGTACACGCAGCCGGAAACGATGCGAAAGATATTGACTACGCCGAAAATTTCCCGAACGATTCTGATGATAAAGTAAAAGAGTTTGCTTCAAACGTAATTACTATCGGAGCATTGAATTATGAGTACGGAGAAAAAGTAGTAGCTCGTTTTTCTAACATTGGTAAATTAAATGTAGACGTTTTTGCACCGGGAGTAAAAATTTATGCAACCACTCCAAATAACGAATACCAATATTTAGCAGGAACATCAATGGCTGCGCCAAACACAGCAGGTGTTGCCGCATTGATTCGTTCATACTATCCAAAATTATCAGCCAAACAAGTAAAACAAATCTTGATGGATTCAGGAGTTGCAATAACTACCGAAGTAATTGTAGGTGGAAAACCAACAGACAAACGTTCGTTCACAACGCTATCGCAATCAGGTAAAATTGTAAATGCTTACAATGCATTATTGATGGCTGAGAAAATGTCAAAATAACTAATAAAAACTTAATTTTATGGAAGGACAAATCGTCCTTCCATTTTTTATTTTAACCACTTATGAAAAAACTATTTTTATGCGCTCTTTTAACTACTGGTTTTGGTAGTGTTTGGGCACAAAGTAATGCGTATTGGCAGCAGCATGCAAACTACAAAATGGAAGTTGCACTCGATGTAGCTACCTATAAATACAAAGGAGCGCAAGAACTGGTGTATACTAATAATTCTTCGGATACGTTAAGAAAAGTGTATTACCATTTATTCAACAACGCTTTTCAGCCAGGAAGCGAAATGGATGCGCGCATTCAAAACATCAAAGATCCTGATGGCAGAATGGTCTCTAAGGTAAAAGTAGGTGACAAAGAAGTAAAAGAAAGTCGCATTAAAAATTTGAAACCTAACGAAATTGGTTTTTTACACGTAACAAATTTTAAACAAGATGGTGTTGCCGCTACTGCAAAAGAGGTGGGAACCATACTCGAAGTAACTTTGGCTAAGCCTATTTTACCGAATTCTAAAACTACTTTTACACTAGATTTTGACGGACAAGTTCCGGTACAAATTCGTCGTTCTGGACGTAATAATGCTGAAGGAGTTGAATTGTCAATGGCGCAATGGTATCCTAAATTAGCCGAATTTGATTTTGAAGGTTGGCACGCTGATCCGTATATCGCAAGAGAATTTCACGGAGTTTGGGGCGACTTTGATGTAAAAATTACTATCGATAAAAATTATGTTTTAGGTGGAACAGGTTACTTGCAAAATCCAAATGAAATTGGTCACGGATACCAAGATCAAGGCGCAGTAGTTACTATTCCTAAAAAAGCAAAAACACTAACATGGCATTTTAAAGCACCAATGGTTCACGACTTTACTTGGGCAGCTGACAAAAACTATATTCATGATATTGCCAAAGGTCCAAACGGTGTTGACATTCACTTTTTGTACAAAAACAATCCGCAATACATTGAAAACTGGAAAAATTTACAGCCGTTGACAGTAAAATTGATGGAGTTTTACAACAAAACTGTGGGTGAGTACCCGTACAGACAATATTCAGTAATTCAAGGTGGCGATGGCGGAATGGAGTATGCTATGTGTACTTTGATTTTGGGGCAAGGTAAATTTGAAGGATTGTTGGGTGTAACAGCTCACGAAATGGCGCACTCATGGTTCCAACACGTATTGGCTTCAAACGAGTCTAAACACGGCTGGATGGATGAAGGATTTACATCGTTCTTAGAAGATTTAGGAATGAATGAACTTGCAGAGAAAAAAGCACAAAACCCTTTTGCGGGAGGTTATGCAGGATATTTTTCGATGGTAAATTCAGGTAAAGAATTGCCTCAAAGTACGCATGCGGATCGTTTTGATGAAAACAGAGTGTACAGCATTACTTCATACAGCAAAGGAGAACTTTTCTTGACACAATTAGTTTATTTGATTGGAAAAGACAATTTGATGAAAACCTTGAAAAAGTACTACAGCGATTTCAAATTCAAGCACCCTACACCGAATGATATTAAAAGAACTGCTGAGAGAGTTTCAGGTGCTAACTTAGATTGGTATTTAACAGATTGGACACAAACAACCAACACGATTGATTACGGAATTAAAGAAGTAACTGAAAATGCAGGTCAAACTAAAGTAGTTTTAGAGAGAATTGGTAGAATGCCAATGCCAATTGATTTGCTTGTTGAATATACAGATGGAACAGTAGAATCTTTTTATGTGCCTTTGCGCATGATGAGTTTTGAAAAAGAAAATCCGTATCCGGCAATTAAAAGAACAGTACTTTCTGATTGGGCTTGGGCGTACCCAACTTACGAGTTGAATGTTCCTAAAGCAAAATCAGCTATCAAAAGTATTACCATTGACCCAAGCAGTTTAATGGCTGATATTAAAAAGGAAAATAACTTTTTTAAACAGTAGTTAATTTTCACATGAAATTCAAATACAATGAAGCAACTGCTTCGCTTGAAATTAAAGACAGTTTAAAAAGTCACTTTTTAATTGTACGACTCTTACTCATTGTGACTTTTGTCAATGTGATATTGAACCTTTCCAATTCTCAAGTGCAATTTGGTTTAATGAAACTAATTTGGTTGTTAATTGGTATGGCAGCTGCGGTGGGTCTGCGACAGTATTTTATAAAAAAAACGGGTAGCAATACTATTCCGCTGGAGCAAATTGTATCCGTGCAAGACAAGTCGACATCGGTTAGAAAAAAATACGCACTCGTACTCAAAAACGGAAAACGTCGGGATTTAATTGAATTACAATCTGAAGCAGATTACAAAGAGTTGCAAACGTTATTGGCAAAAAAGAAAAAGTAAGTTCTTCTTTTTACGCTCCATACAAAAGCCCAAATAAACTATGGTTTACTTGGGCTTTTTGTCAATTGTAAAACAAATTAGCGTCTGAATTTAAAAGTATCTGACAGTGGATGTTTTTTGTTATTTAGCATATCAGCAACAAGTTCCATTCCGATGACAGAAAAGGTGATTCCGTTACCGCCAAAGCCCAAAACAAAATAAGCGCCCGGAAAATTAGGATGTTCGCCTATGTAAGGCAATCCGTCTTTTGTTTCTCCAAAAGTACCTGCCCAAACAAAATCGGTTTGAAATTGGTAATCTGGCAGCATTTTTTTCAAATAGTTCTTTAGTTTGATTGATTTGTTTTCAAGTAAAGCATCACGCTTTGAAGCATCAACAAAGTCTTCATCCTCGCCACCTATCAACAATCTGTTATCATCTGTGGTGCGCATGTACATATAAGGTTTTGCGGTATTCCAAAAAAGAGTTTCACTCAAGTGACTTTGGTCGTCTTCAAACTGTTCTCCCACCATGGCGTAGGTTGACAAGAGGTTCACAAATTTATCTTTAATAATTTCAGTGCTTTCAAATCCGTTGCAATAGATGATTTTTTTTGCTGTGATTATACTGCCATGCTCGGTTGTAACGACTACACCATTTTGGTTATAACTTGTGTTTTTGACATCAGTTTTGTCAAATATTTGCAAACCTTTTTTGTGATTGTAGTGCAAAAGATCATGTGCCAATTGAAACGCATCAATACTTCCGCCTTGTTGTGATAAAATGCCGCCATGAGAATTTTTTATTTTAAAACGCTTTTCAATTTCAGCAGCTTCAAGCCATTTCACAGGAAGTCCTATTTGTTTTCGGGCCTCAAATTCATTTTTCAGCCAAGGAACATCTTTTTTATAAGCAGCAAAGTAAAGGGAATCTTTTTTCTTGAATCCACAGTCAGATTTTATGGTTGAAACAATCTTTTGCAAATCGTCTATTGATTTGTAGCAAGCCCAGTAACTTGCCGCTGCCTCTTCAGGACCAATTAAATCGTTGAGTTCGTGTAAGGGAACATCTATTTCATATTGCAGCATCGAGGTTGTTGCTGATGTACTGCCATGACCTATTTCTCGTCTATCAATTAAAACCGTTTTGTGACCGTCTTTGATGCATTGATGCGCAATCAAACTGCCTGTAATACCGCCACCTACTACCAAAATATCGGTATTAATATTTTCTTGTAACGATGGATAGGAGTGCAGAATTCCGTTTTTCACCAACCAAAAAGGTTCACTTGATTTAAGTTTCATAATGTTCTATTTTTCATCAAAAATAATGAAAATCAGTGCGCTACATTTATTTTTAAAGTGATAATGTTACATAATTATAGGGTGATTTCTGTTGTGTTTTTTATGAAACGATTGTTTTTTGAATGTAAGTGTGGGGTTTCAGAGTATGAAAAATAATAAACAAAAAAACGCCGCAAAACATCAATTTTGCGGCGTCTTTTTATGTTCAAAAAGTTTACTTCAAATGCTCTAGCATATCAATTGTCATGGTTGCTAAATCAAACTCATGATTCCAGTTCCAGTCTTCGCGAGCGCTGCTGTCATCAATACTGGCAGGCCAGCTATCGGCAATTTTTTGACGGAAATCGGGTTCGTAGGTAATCGTAAATTCAGGAATGTGTTTCTGGATTTCGGTAGCAATTTCTGTTGGCGTAAAGCTCATAGCAGCCAAATTGTATGAGGAACGAATCTTAATTTCTTCAACAGGCGCTTGCATGATTTTAATGGTAGCCGCAATAGCATCATCCATGTACATCATTGGCATTTTAGTTTCTGCAGATAAAAAACACTCGTATTTTTGATCGGCTAGTGCTTTGTGATAAATATCTACAGCATAATCTGTAGTTCCGCCACCAGGAGGCGATGACCAGCTGATCAAACCAGGATAACGAATGCTACGCACATCAACACCAAACACATTGTGGTAGTACTCACACCATCTTTCGCCTGCTTGCTTACTGATTCCGTACACCGTTGATGGCTCCATAACCGTGTATTGTGGTGTGTTTTCTTTGGGTGTTGTTGGTCCAAAAACCGCGATGCTTGATGGCCAAAATATCTTTTTTATTTTTCCGGCTTTCGCCAAATTCAAAACATGAAATAAAGAGTTCATATTCAAGTCCCACGCAAAGGCTGGGTTTTTCTCGGCTGTAGCCGATAATAGTGCCGCCATCAAGTACACATCGGTAATTTGATGAACTTCAACCAAATGCTCAATCTGATTAAAATCTAAAGCATTTACTACTTCAAATGGCCCCGAATTTACTACATCAACGTTCAGTTTTCTGATGTCAGAGGCAATCACATTTTCGGTTCCGTAAATCGAGCGTAACTTTTGCGTAAGCTCTGTTCCTATTTGGCCGCAAGCGCCTATAATCAATATTTTAGTACTCATCTTTTTCTGTTTTGAAAAACAAAGATAACGTTTTCGCGAATAGTACAACATTTGATAAAAACAGCAATAAAAACCACAAAAGACTACATTAAATTTAATCTAAAACGAAAATACTGGTTTTTTTAGTGGTGAATTTCATTTGGTTGTTGTCAAAATAGCAAAGGAAGAGCCATTATTTTTAAAACAAATTTATTTCAGATCGTATTTGATAGATTATGCAGAGTCAAAAAGCAGTTTTTTAAACCAACGAATCGAATGCTAAATGGTTTTTTACAAGATTGACATTACGCAAAACCACCATTCGTTATTGCCAATTTAGTTTGTAACTTTGTACTTTAATGACACAAAAAATGAAATACAATTTTGCTCTTTGCTGTTGCCTCGTTTTGTTCTTGTTTTCCTGTAAAAATGAGGATGACAATCGTTTGGCTGACACAAAAAAGGAGGTTCAAAAAAAGGAAGTTTTAGTAAAAAATTTGCAAAAGGCTTGGGACTTTTATGATACACCACTCACCGAAGCTTCTGAAACGAGTATAGCCTCTTGGAACGAATTGCGCCTTTTTCTGAATGCTTTGGCACAAAAACCGCAAGCATCTGTTCGCGCGTACCAACGCAAATCGGCAGAATTATCTAAGAAAGTAATGGCGCTTGGCGAACGCATACCGTACCAATACGACAAACCACAAATACGCAGCCGCATTGCAGCCCTAACAACCAAGGTGCGCATGTTGGATTTATTTATGCACCTAGACGTTATTCCAGACAAAAAAGTCAGTGCTTTGGTGGCCGAAATTAATCTCGAATTACTCTCGGTACAGCGACAAATGGATGAAATTGTTGAAAAAAGTAAAATCCAGTTAGAAGAAGGTGAGTCTGATTTGCTACGCATGCTAGACAGCAGCAGAGCCATTCCTAATACGCCTATTGTAGATCCAAATATTCCACGCGTTGAGTAAATCAGTTTTATACCAAACCTACGATACTGCTCCCAAAACCATACAAATTGCAGCGCGCTTACTCGAAAAAAATCAGGTAAAAATGCAGCTTTCGGGCTTGGTGGGATCGTCTCTTTCCTTTGTTTTGCGTGCTGTTTTTAAAAAGGCGGAGCTCCCGTTTTTAGTTGTGCTCAATGACAAAGAAGAGGCAGCTTATTATTTGAATGATTTAGAGCAAATGGTAGGCGAGCAAGATGTGTTGTTTTATCCCGCGTCGTTTCGTAGGCCATACGAGCTTGAGGATACCGATAATGCCAATGTTTTGCTTAGAGCTGAAGTATTGAACCGCATCAATTCTCGTAAAAAACCAGCGCTAATTGTTACCTATCCGGAGGCTTTGTTTGAAAAGGTAGTGACCAGAAAGCAATTAGACACCAATACTTTGAAAGTAGCTGTTGGTGACAAAATTTCTATCGATTTTATAAACGAAGTTTTATTTGAATACGAATTCAAAAGGGTCGATTTTATTACTGAACCGGGCGAGTTTTCTGTCCGTGGAGGAATCGTCGATGTGTTTTCTTTCTCGAATGATAATCCGTACCGAATTGAATTTTTTGGCGATGAGGTAGAGAGCATTCGTACTTTTGATGTAGCGACGCAGTTGTCTATTTTGCAGCAGAAAAAAATTGCCATTATTCCTAATGTCGAGAATAAAGTCTTTCAAGAAAACCGTGAAAGTTTTCTGGATTATATCTCAGAGCAAACGGTTATTTGTATTCAAAACACTGAAAATTTATGTGCAGAGTTAGACAAACAATTTGCACGTGCCGAAACCGCTTTTGCTAAATTATCGCAAGAAATTAAACGTACTGAGCCAGAGCAATTGTTTTTGAACCAAACGCAATTCATCAAGCGCGCGCTGGATTTTTCGATTATTGAGTTCAATACTAAGGCTATTTTTAGAACTACTCAAAAATGGGAGTTCCACATCAAGCCGCAACCTTCGTTCAATAAACAATTTGATTTGTTGCTGAATAATTTGAATGAGAATCATTTTAACGGTTACAAAAATTATTTGTTTTGTTCGAATGATGCGCAGGCCAAACGTTTTCACGATATCTTCGAAACCTTAGACGAAGCCAATTCTGAAAATATCCGCAAGCAATACAATACTGTTGTGTTGCCATTGTATCAAGGTTTTATTGACGAAGAAAACCAAATTACGTGCTACACTGACCATCAAATTTTTGAACGTTACCATAAATTCAACATCAAAAATGGCTATTCAAAAAAGCAAAATATAACTTTAAAGGAGCTTACAACACTTTCGGTGGGCGATTATGTAACGCATATTGACCACGGAATTGGACGCTTTGGAGGGTTGCAAAAAATACAAGTTGAAGGCAAAACACAAGAAGCCATCAAGCTCGTGTATGCCGATAATGATATTGTGTATGTAAGCATTCATTCGCTCCACAAAATTTCAAAATACAACGGCAAAGACGGAACGCCTCCCAAAATTTACAAATTAGGTTCTAATGCTTGGAAGGTTTTAAAACAAAAAACCAAAGCACGTGTCAAACATATTGCCTTCAATTTGATTCAGCTTTACGCCAAAAGGAGACTCGAAAAAGGGTTTCAATACGCGCCCGATAGTTACTTGCAAAATGAGTTAGAAAGCTCGTTCATTTACGAAGATACGCCCGATCAAACTAAATCAACGGCTGAGGTAAAAGCAGATATGGAAAGCGACCGTCCGATGGACCGCTTGGTTTGTGGTGATGTTGGTTTTGGTAAAACCGAAGTAGCTATTCGTGCGGCTTTCAAAGCAGTTGATAATAGCAAACAAGTTGCTGTTTTGGTTCCTACAACCATTTTGGCTTACCAACATTACCGCACTTTTACGGAACGATTGAAAGATATGCCGGTGTCAATTGGCTATTTAAACCGTTTTAGAACCGCAAAACAAAAAGCGGAAACTTTAAAACAATTAGCCGAAGGTAAACTCGATATTGTGATAGGAACCCATCAATTGGTTAACAAAAATGTAGTTTTCAAAGACCTTGGTTTGTTGATTGTAGATGAGGAACAAAAATTTGGTGTCAACGTAAAAGACAAACTGAAAACGATTGCTGCGAATGTTGATACTTTAACACTTACGGCAACTCCAATTCCGAGAACATTGCAGTTTTCGCTAATGGCAGCTCGAGATTTATCAGTAATTACTACGCCGCCGCCTAATAGATATCCTATTGAAACGAATGTGGTTGGCTTTAGCGAAGAGACTATTCGAGATGCTATTTCGTATGAAATTCAGCGTAACGGACAGGTTTTCTTTATCAATAACCGAATAGAAAATATTAAGGAAGTAGCAGGAATGATTCAGCGTTTGGTTCCCAATGCCAGAGTAGGTATTGGTCACGGCCAAATGGATGGTAAAAAACTCGAAGAGTTGATGTTGGCTTTCATGAACGGGGAATTCGATGTTTTGGTAGCAACAACCATTATCGAAAGCGGATTAGATGTTCCAAATGCGAACACGATTTTCATCAATAATGCCAATAATTTCGGACTGTCTGATTTGCATCAAATGCGCGGTCGAGTAGGACGTAGTAACAAGAAAGCATTCTGTTATTTTATCTGTCCGCCTTATTCAAGTATGACCGAAGATGCGCGTAAACGTATTCAAGCCTTGGAACAGTTCAGTGAATTAGGCAGCGGATTTAACATTGCCATGAAAGATTTGGAGATTCGTGGTGCAGGAGATTTATTGGGCGGTGAGCAAAGCGGTTTTATTAACGAAATTGGTTTTGATACTTATCAAAAAATCATGAATGAAGCTATTGATGAGTTAAAAGAAAATGAATTCAAAGATTTGTATCCAGAAGAAAACAATATTGAAACGAAGGAATATGTAAAAGACCTTCAAATAGATACTGATTTTGAATTGTTGTTTTCTGATGAATACATTAATAATGTATCGGAACGTTTGAGTTTATACAATGAGTTGGGTGCTATCAAAAACGAAGAGGAATTAATTGTATTTCAAAATAAATTGATTGATCGTTTTGGACCTATGCCTCCACGTGCCAAAGCATTGATGAATAGTATTCGCATTAAATGGATCGCTACACGAATAGGAATTGAGAAATTGGTATTGAAGCAAGGCAAGATGATTGGTTATTTTGTCTCGGATCAACAATCGGATTACTACCAATCCAAGCGATTTATGCAAGTTGTGAATTTTGTTCAAAAAAATAGTGCGATTTGTCGAATGAAAGAAAAGCAAACTCCGGCAGGATTACGTTTGCTCTTAACCTTTGATGATGCCAAAACTACTCGCAGGTGCTTGGAATTAATGGAGATGTTGGGAGGGGAATAATAATAAAGCTTCCAGACTTTTAAAGGCTGGAAGCTTTATTTATTCTAGAATGCTCTTAATTCTTCAAATCTTTTATCACTTTAAAAGCCACATCCACTTGTTCTTCACTTACTAAAATAGTGAATTCGTTTGATGTCGAAATTACCTCGTTGATAATAATTCCTTCCCAAGCCAAACGCTGAAAAATGAAATAGTAAATTCCAGGAACTACAATGTTTTCTTTGGGTAATTTAACAGTGATTGATGCTAGATCATCTAGTTTCTGAATCAGTTTTTCACTCGCAAAATGTTTGTCTACAAGATGATTGATACTATTACTCACCACAATATTAGTTTCGTTAACTCCTCTTGATGAAGTATAAAAAATATCTGGCAATGCATTGATATCCGCAATTAAATCAGCCTGTTTGTTCAAAACCGTTTCTGAGGCTGCAAAAGTATAATCTGTCAAGGCTGAGCGCACGGTGATTTCGCCAATATTTTTGATGACTTTATTAATCTTGTGGTTGAGTCTAAAATCCAGTTCTTCGGTCAATCTTTTCAATGCCATAACTACAGCACCTTGTTTCACTTCTTTACCAAAATCAGCTTCTAACTCTGTCATGATATTACGTGATAACGAAGTCAAATTGATGATACCTAATGACAAAGCATTTAGTAAAAAGGGTTTTGTTTTGATGTAATTTTCAACAATTGAAGAAACAGTTTTCATGGTGGATTTTTTTAATTTGTAGTTGCGTTGTATGTAGTTACTGTGTAATTTGAACGCAAAGATAAATAAAAAAACAATTTGTTACAAATATAACAATATAAAAAAGTGATTAAAAATGATAAAAGGCATCGGTAAGATGCTCAATAACAAAAGATTTATCGTTTTTATGAATGGCGATGATATCAAAACGTACCTCTAGGTCAAGATCATTTTGAGTTACAAATGCATCGACAGCTTTTACCAATAGTTGTATTTTTTTAGGCTTCACAAATTCCTGAGGTAATCCAAAATCTAAGGAAGATCTTGTTTTTACTTCGACAACAGCAAGAATACCTGCTTTCTGTGCGAGGATGTCAATTTCTGCTTTTTGAAATGTATAATTGGTTTGCAAAATAGTGTAACCTTCCTTTTGCAGGAACTCAACAGCCATTTCTTCGCCAAGTTTACCAAGTTCGTTGTGTTCAGCCATTTAAAAATTTTGTTTCAAGTTTGAGGTTTCAAGTTTTTAACTTCTGCAACTAAAATTCATCAATGAAAAAAACAGAATTTAATGTACTGCATAAGTCCTCAAACTTCTTTCGTTCAGGCTCTCACTCCTTCAAAAAAATTGGGGTAGAGGATTTTTTATTCAAAAGTAAGCGTTCCGCCCTTTTCTTGAACATCTAGTGTAACCATTCGCCCTAAAATCAAGGCTCTATTGTCTTGAATGTGCCCCGCCGGGAAGTTGTACAAAATCGGAATGTCGTATTTTTGTGTTACATCTTCAATAATTTCGATCGCATTTTTACCCCACGGAATATCGTTGTCTTTCATTTTGGTCATTGATCCTACTACAATTCCTTTGATGCTCTCTAAGCAGCCGTTGCGCTTTAAGTTCATCATCATGCGGTCTATGTGATACAAATATTCGTCAAGATCCTCTATAAATAATATTTTGTCGGTGCAATCAATTGCTGATGTAGAGCCAAACAAACTGTACAGTATCGATAAATTTCCGCCCACCAAGCGTCCTGTTGCAGTTCCTATTTTGTTTTTGCTAAAAGCGGCAACTTGGTAAGAAAGTGGTTCTCCAAAAAGCGCTTTTTTTAATGATGTTATGGCTTGCGGCGTTGCTCGTGGCGCAGTAAGTGGCATGATGGCGTGAAGCGATTGAAAACCTAAAGTGTTCAAATGACTATGCAAAACAGTTACATCGCTAAAACCTACAATCCATTTCGGATTCTTTTTAAACTCTGTAAAATCTAATAAATCAACGATTCTTACCGTACCATAACCGCCTTTCACGCACCAAATTGCTTTGATATTAGGGTTGTCTAACTGTGCTTGGAAATCAGCTGCGCGTTGTTCATCAGTTCCCGCAAGTTGATTATTGTCTAAGCCAATTGTCTTTCCAATGACAACCTCAAGTCCCCAACTATGCAGCAAATCAATAGCGGGTTGCAGGTTGTTGTCAATGTTTTTTCGAGCTGTAGCTACAAGAGCAACAGTATCGCCTTTTTGCAAATAAGGTGGTGTAATCATAGTGGTTTGAGCTTGACTGTATGAGGTTTCAAAAACAAAAATAAGAAATAGCAACCAATAAAAAATAGAATGTCTTGTCTGTTGCTTGAATGTATAATAGTTCATGAATCGGCGTTATCTGAAAAAAGGGTTGTTTATAAATTCAAAGATAGTCATTTCTAAAACAATGCGAAATTCAATACAAATTACTACTTTTAACCTAAAGTAATTGATTATCGGTACGTTGTAACTCAAAAAAACAAAACAATGAAATTTAGAATTCTGTTGCTCCTTTTTCTCGGCTTGCCTATAATTGCTTCATCACAAACTAAGAAATACAGCATTCATACCGTAGCTTTTTACAATTTCGAAAATTTATTCGACACGATAAACGATCCAGATACTTTTGATGAGGAATGGACACCTAAAGGTCTACAGCGTTGGACATTTGACAAATACCAAAAAAAGCTAACCAATCTAGCTCGCGTTCTTTCTTCAATTGGCAACGGAGAACATTCAGATTCACCAACACTTATTGGAGGTTGCGAAATTGAAAACAGAGCTGTTCTTGAAGATCTGGTAAAACAGCCACTTTTGTTAGAGAAAGAGTATGGCATCGTACATTTTGATTCACCTGACAAACGCGGAATCGATGTAGCACTTTTGTATCAAAAAAGTAAATTCCAACCTACGAGTTCTAGCAATATCCCACTGTACATTTATAAGAAAGGAAATGTTGCAAAAGATGAGGTTTCTGACAAAACAGTTGAGATCACGGATGATAATCCTGAAGTAAATACCAAAAATTACAGAGTATACACTCGAGATCAACTTTTAGTAACCGGTTTTCTTGAAGGCGAAGAAATTCATATTATTGTAAACCATTGGCCATCGCGTTCGGGTGGAGAAAAAAAATCAAGTCCGTATCGCGAGGCAGCAGGATTATTAAACCGAAAAATAATCGATTCGTTGCAGCGTATTAATCCCGAAGCAAAAATCATCACCATGGGCGATCTCAATGACGGACCCTACAACAAAAGCGTAAAAATTGGGCTTGGCGCCAAAGCCAAAAAAGCGTCCGTAGCAGAATTTGGCATCTTTAATCCTTTCGAAGAAATGGCTCAAAAAGGCCAAGGAACCATCGCGCATCGTGATGCCTGGGATATTTTTGATCAAATAATGATTTCAGAAACCTTAATTCGCATTGATTTTTCTAGCTATCGTTTCTGGAAAGCGGGCATTTACAACAAGCCTTTTCTCATCCAAAACAGCGGTCAGTTCAAAGGATATCCGCTCCGACATTCTTCCTCTGAAATTGGTTTTAGCGATCATTTTCCCGTTTATATTTATTTGATCAAGCAAAAATAATACACGGCTGCTTTCTCTTTTTTTGGTGAAAATTAGTCGCCTGATTCATTTAAAATCTTAGTACCTTAGTGGCTAAGTAATTTTGAAATTCATATTAAAATGGCAATCGCAAAACCCTTCAACCTCAATAAGTGGATTGATGAAAATCGGCACCTACTCAAACCGCCCGTAGGTAACAAAAATTTATACCAAGAATCAGGAGATTATATCGTTATGGTAGTGGCCGGCCCAAACGCGCGTAAAGACTATCATTACAATGAAACCGAAGAACTATTTTACCAACTCGAAGGTTCTATAAAAGTAATCATTCAAGAAGATGGAGAGCGCCGCGAAATGGAATTAAATCCTGGCGATATGTATCTCAATCCTGCCAAAACGCCACATTCACCGGTTCGTTCTGAGGGTTCTATTGGGCTGGTTATTGAACGCAAACGTGCGGGTCAAGGTTTTACCGATGGCTTACTATGGTTTTGCGATAACTGCAATCATAAATTGCACGAGGTTTATTTTGAACTTCATAATATCGAAAAAGATTTCTTGCCGCATTTCAAACATTTCTATAATTCAGAAAGCTTGCGCACCTGCGATTCGTGTGGCACAGTCATGCAAGCCGATCCAAAATTTGTTTCTAAAGACTAGGTTTTTTTAGGAGCTTTTTCCCGTCATCCGCTGTATTCCCGATTAAAAAAACTACGGCCGAAAAAGCCTTGTTTTTTTAATCGGGAGATGCCGCTGCTACCGGGGCTAGAACAAAATAAAATACCAAAGTGTATTTTTCAAGCTGAAATCAATATATTTGTAAACAAATATAACAATTTTAATCAAAAAAGTTAGAATGATAACAATAGCCAATCAATTCGGAATGAACGAAGCCTTGAAGCAATTGGGCATAAATGATATAAACGAAGGAAGTTCAACCGGACAAAACTCCTTTTCAAATGGTGAAATTTTAGAAAGTTTTTCGCCTGTTGACGGACAATTAATAGGTAAAGTAAAAACATCGACTGCCGCTGATTACGAAAAAGTAATGCAAACAGCAACAGAGGCCTTTAAGATTTTTAAAACAATGCCAGCGCCACGACGCGGTGAAATTGTGCGACAGTTTGGTGAAAAATTACGTAAAAATAAAGAAGCTCTTGGTAAGTTAGTTTCCTACGAAATGGGGAAATCATTGCAAGAAGGCTACGGCGAAGTTCAGGAAATGATTGATATCTGTGATTTTGCAGTGGGATTATCTCGTCAATTACACGGTTTAACCATGCACTCTGAACGTCCAGGACATAGAATGTACGAGCAATACCATCCGCTAGGAGTGGTAGGAATCATTTCGGCATTTAACTTTCCAGTAGCAGTTTGGGCTTGGAACACAGCTTTGGCCTGGATTTGCGGCGATGTTTGCGTTTGGAAACCATCTGAAAAAACACCTCTTTGCGGAATTGCCTGCCAAAATATTATTGCCGAAGTAATTAAAGAAAACAACCTTCCTGAAGGAATTTCTTGTTTGATCAACGGAGATTACAAAGTAGGCGAAATGATGACTAACGACAAACGTGTTCCGTTGGTGTCTGCAACAGGTTCTACTCGTATGGGTAAAATTGTAGCGCAAGCGGTTGCTGCTCGCCTTGGGAAATCATTGTTAGAGTTAGGTGGAAACAATGCTATCATTGTAACTCCAGATGCGGATATAAAAATGACCGTTATCGGTGCTGTATTTGGTGCTGTAGGAACAGCAGGGCAACGTTGTACTTCAACACGTAGATTGATCATTCACGAAAGTATATATGATACTGTAAAAGATGCCATGGTATCGGCATACAAGCAATTGCGCATTGGGAACCCACTAGATGAAAATAACCATGTTGGTCCTGTAATTGATACACATGCTGTAGAAATGTATAATAAAGCGCTTGAAAAAGTAGTTGCCGAGGGTGGAAAAATTCTTGTAGAAGGCGGAGTGCTTTCTGGCGAAGGATTTGAAAGTGGTTGTTATGTAAAACCAGCTATTGCTGAGGCTGATAGCACTTTTGAAATTGTACAACACGAAACTTTTGCTCCTGTATTATACTTATTAAAATATTCAGGAACGGTAGAGAATGCCATTGCAATTCAAAATGGAGTAGCGCAAGGATTATCATCGGCAATTATGACCAACAATTTGCGTGAAGCAGAATTGTTCCTTTCTGTGACAGGTTCTGATTGCGGAATTGCAAACGTAAACATTGGAACTTCTGGCGCCGAAATTGGTGGTGCTTTTGGAGGTGAAAAAGAAACTGGTGGCGGTCGTGAGTCTGGCTCTGATGCTTGGAAAGTGTACATGCGTCGTCAAACCAATACAATTAATTACACCACAAGTTTACCCTTAGCACAAGGAATTAAATTTGATTTGTAATTGAATAAATAGAAATATAAAAAAAGGCAATTTGAAATCTCAAATTGCCTTTTTTTTATTTCAAAATAGTTTTGTTCTACAAATTGAAAGATGCTCCTAGACTAAGAGTAAACTGATTGTTTAGTTTATCAAAACCAATTGGATTTGTTTTATAACTAGCAATAGGAATTCCAGCTTCTGTAAAAACACCAAAACCTTCAGTAAAGAAATAACGGAAACCTAAATGAGCACCAAAATTGCGTAACCCTAAATCCAATCCAGGATAAACATCCATTTTTTCATCCAGCTCAAATACGTTTCCTAAATTAGCATTAAAACGCGCCTTTAAATCAATTCGGTCACCAAAATCTGGTTTGTTTCCCAAAGCATCATTTGAAACAGAAAGCAAATAAGATGTTGCAAAGCCAAATGACATATTTTCGCCTAGTCCAAAATCAGTAGCAACACGTATTCCAGAACCGCCATTTTGGATAGTAGCTCCTAGGTCAAATTTAACATCTCCATTTCCTTTAAATGCTTGTCCGTTTGCAAACCCGATGGTTACTAAGGCAATAAGCGTAATAATTTTTTTCATAATTTCTGTGTTTTTTAAGTGTGCAAAAGTAAGCTAATTACCATTAATTTCGTCCCTTTTCCTCAAAATAGAGTTGATGTAAAGGTTCACTTTGCCAAAATTCTTTGGTGTCAACATCAAGAATCGTAAGCGGTCCTTTGAATGCAGCTCCCGTATCGACGTTCCACACATTGGCTTTTTGAACGGGTGTGGTTTCTCCAATTCTTGTTACAGGCGTATGGCCAATAAAAATTTCATGATACATACTCAATCTTTTTGGATAAAAAGGATGGTCAAGCGCCAGTCGATCATCTAAGG
This sequence comes from uncultured Flavobacterium sp., assembly GCA_964566045.1. Classification (GTDB taxonomy): domain Bacteria; phylum Bacteroidota; class Bacteroidia; order Flavobacteriales; family Flavobacteriaceae; genus Flavobacterium. The sequence continues at coordinate 17,510 of CAZMHK010000005.1, read as the reverse complement.
ATAAGGCGGTTTCCCAAAGGGTGCGATCCCAATAAAATTGCCCAGGGAAATATTCAAATTGTGCGCCATTCACATTCGTAAAACCAGCATGAACATATAATCTGTTTTGTTCGTCTAAGTGATAATTTTTTAGTGATTTTAAAAATTCGATATGTCGTTTTTTCTCAGCAGGAGTGACCAATTCGTAGGCTTTGACAGTTGCTTCGCCACCGTGTTTGTACCACATTAGGTTGTCTTTGCTTTCATCAAGCCATTCTAATAACAAGTCATCATGATTGCCACGAATGCAAATACAATTTTGCTTTGACTGCAAATCAATTATAAAATTAAGTACTTGTGGAGATTGACTCCATCCGTCTACATAATCTCCTAAAAAAACAAGGGTGTCTTGTTGGGTCACTTTGGCGCGCTCCATGATTTGATGTAATGCTCTTAAGCCACCGTGAATATCGCCTATGACAAGTGTTCTCATTTTTTAACTGTGTATTTATTGCTGCAAAAATAGCAGAAAAAATACATTTTTAGTAGATATTACTAAAACATTAAATAGAGGCAGTGTTCCTGAAATTTGCGTTAAAAAATTTTTCAATTTGTATATTTGTCTTGTTGATTATACGTTCGTAAAAAAAATATTTTTTAAGAATTGTTTTATTCGTTTATTCGGTTTATCTTTACAAAAACTAAACCATATTCAAATGAGTACATTGGTTAAAATAACACTAATTCTAGTTAAAGTATTGTCGCAACTGCTTAATGATCTGTTAGGTATCTTTCAATAATATAATTTTTTCTAGCATTTAATTAAACACTTTGTTGGTTACAACTGTTTTTGCTCTTAAAGTAATTACATGATGTACTATCCGACACGGATTTTATTTGTAAACGAACGATCACCTAAATTTTTATAAATGAATTTGGGTATTTCTGATGTGACTTTATTGCCTCCTTTTTTTCTTTTTACAGTGACTTGGTGGATAGGATTTAAACAGTATCGTATTTCATCTTACGCAAAACACGAAGCGCCTCTTTGAACGAAGTATATACCAACGGGTATTGTTTAAGTATTGCTTTGGCATCAATTAAGTTTTGTTTGGCTTCTTCAAAGCCATTTAAATAACAAATCATAAAAGTATAAGGTAAATGTGAAAGGTCTTTTTGATCTTGTGAAGTCAAGGCTTGAGCGGCATTCATTTTTTTGAGCAAAGCCAAATTAGAATTGTAAATGTGATATAACGTTTTTTTATCAAATTCAGGTGGCTGAAAAAGGAATTCCCTTTCGATTTTATAATAACCGTTGTCAAAAAAATGTAACGTTTGTTTCTCTAGCGGATAGTACTGCATTTGATCTCTTAATCCGAGGGGTACGTATTCAATAATGGTGAAACTGTCTTCGTCAAAGAAAATTTCTACAACATCCTGCGAGGAGTAAAACAATTTAATTTGTTCGTTTACGAGCTCAATATCTACTCGTGATAAATAGGTTTTGTTCTTAGATTTTTTCATAATTCCCGCCCAACAAATCACGAACAACTCTTTAAAAACTTTGTATTTGGGCGCCATATCTTTATGTTTAAAATTCATAAAATCAATGACTCCGTCTAGGGTATGTGCAATGCTGTTTCGGGAATTGTTTTCGATGCCAATTACGGTCTCAACATTGGTAAAATTCAATTCCATTTTGTCTTCAAGCGGAGTGGTATTGCTACCAACACGGATAAAAATACTGTTTATAGGAATGGTATGAATACCTTTTTTAAAACTAGAAACTTTATTTTTGGGTTTAATAGTTACCAATCCTACAACTTTATCCTTTGGTAAATTAGGAAAAGGAACATTCTCGTATTGAATTTTGGGAGGATTTTCTAAATAGGCGTTTACAAGATTTTGAATTCGGCTATCGTCAAAAAAATCATCACCTACAATTGTGTTGTCTTGATCTTCGACACCTACTACTATATAGGAATTGTTGGTAGGATTGGAGTTGGATAAAGCGCAAATGTGTTTTAAAAACTTGGCTTTTCCCTCGCGAGTATGCAGGTTCAACTGCCGCTTTTTATCATAAAAACTACATTCGTCATTGTGTGCGAGTAAATTTTTAATCAAAAGCCGCTTGTTGATCATTGTTCCTGAATAATGTTTATTTCCAATATTTTAAATCGTCACTTAAGAAGTAATCATAACTTATATTCTTTGTAAAATAAATTACCGCAGATTCACGGACTTAAAATTAATTAAAAATCTGCGAATCTGCGGTTAATTTTTTAATCATTGCAATTATATTAATCTCTTTTTAAAATAGTTGCTGCTGCTTGAGCGGTAGGTAATACCAGTAAATCACCAATATTGACGTGGTATGGTCGGGTTACTACAAAATGAATGATATCTGCAATATCTTCAGCACGTAGCGGCTCAAATCCTTTATAAACATTAGCTGCTCTGCTGGTATCGCCCTTAAAGCGTACTTCGCTAAATTCGGTTTCAACTGCACCAGGATGTATCGCTCCAACTCGAATTCCGTACGGATTCAAATCAATGCGCATGGCTTGGTTTAAAGCATCTACCGCGTGTTTCGAGGCGCAGTAGACATTTCCGTTCGGGTATACTTCTTTACCTGCAATTGAACCAATATTGATGATATGACCTGATTTTTTGGCAATCATACCCGGAATTACCGCTTTAGAAACATATAAAAGCCCTTTTACATTTATGTCAATCATGGCATCCCAATCGTCAAGGCTTCCCGTTTGAATCGGGTCCAGTCCGTGCGCATTTCCAGCGTTATTAATCAAAACATCGATGTTTGAAAAAGCAGTTGGCAAGGAGCTAATCTGATTTAAAACTTCTTCTTTATCACGAACGTCAAAACACAAGGTGTGTACTTGAGTAATGCTACCTAGCTCTTGAGCAAGTTCTTCAAGGCGGTCTTCTCGACGGCCACATAAGATCACATTAAAATTATTTTTGGCTAATAGTTGGGCTGTTGCCTTACCTATGCCGCTGGTAGCACCAGTTATTAATGCGGTTTTATTCATTTGTATTTTTTTTTAAATTTAAAAAGGCGCTTAATCTGAACTAAGGAACTTTGTTTCCCATGCTTTCCGTCCAAATAGCAAACCAATCTTCATGATCCAATTGTAAAGCAGCAGCTTTCATTAGCGATTGAATTCGGGCCACATTTACGGTACCTGCAATTGGAATTATTTTAGAAGGATGCTGTAAAATCCATGCCAGCAATAATGTGTCTGAACCCAATTCGTATTTAGCAACCAAAGTGGCCAATAATTTTTTCAAACGTCGGGTTTGCGCATTGTCTTCTCTAAACACAGATCCTAATGGATTCCAAGACATTGGTCGAATGTTGTGCAGTTGCATATAATCCAAACTGCCATCTAGCATAGGCTCGTGGTGCGTGGCTGAAAACTGAATTTGATTGTAAGAAACAGCTGTTTTTTGTCTAATCAATTCAGTTTGCGAATTTGTGAAATTGGAAAGTCCAAAATCAATGATTTTTCCCTGAGTTTGCAATTGAGTTACCGCCTCAGCAATTTCATCAGCTTGTATTAATGGGCTTGGACGGTGCAATAACAATACATCTAAATAATCAGTGTGTAAGTTTTGTAAAGAGGCCTCAACAGACTGAATAATATAATCCTTCGAGTACTGATAATGCTTGATGGCGTTGTTCCTGTTGCCAGTTACCATCTGGATGCCGCATTTAGAAATCAACTGTATTTTTTCGCGCGCTATTTTGCTTGCCGCAAATGCTTTTCCAAAAGTGGCTTCGGTGGTATAATCACCATAAATATCTGCATGGTCAAACGAAGAAATTTTATTCTCCAAACACACATTAATCATGTTCTCCATTTCTTTGGAAGTGAGATTTTTATCCCAGATTCCCCAATTCATTACACCAGCAATGATAGGGGATAAATTTGTTTTCATCATGTTTTTTATTTTTTGTAAAAAATGGCTTTTTTACGTTTTCGAACTTTATTATTCAAAGTTCTTAAAATTATAAAAATTGTATCACAATTAGTACTTAAAATTACCTATTTTACTTAAGTTTTAACCATTTTTTAACATCTTACTTCTAAAAAAAAATTCAATTTGCAGCTTCAAACCAAAGGCATTAAATTCAAGTTTTTAAACATAAAATAATGGAAGAAAATACGGCGACTTTAGACATTAGAGCGATCAATGAAAAAATAGAGAGAGAGAGTGCGTTTATTGACCTTCTCGTAATGGAAATGAATAAGGTTATTGTGGGTCAAAAGCACATGGTAGAGCGCTTGTTAATTGGGCTTTTGGGTCAAGGGCATATTTTGTTAGAAGGGGTGCCGGGATTGGCAAAAACTTTGGCTATCAATACTTTGTCACAAGCTGTTCAAGGTTCGTTTAGCAGGATTCAGTTTACTCCAGATTTATTGCCTGCCGATGTAGTAGGAACCATGATTTACAACATTAAGTCAAATGAATTTTCTATAAAAAAAGGTCCTATTTTTGCAAATTTCGTTCTTGCAGATGAGATCAACCGTGCGCCTGCTAAGGTACAATCGGCACTTTTAGAGGCCATGCAAGAAAAGCAAGTTACCATCGGGGATACTACTTTTAGATTAGACCGCCCATTTTTAGTTTTGGCTACTCAAAATCCAGTAGAGCAAGAAGGAACATACCAATTGCCAGAAGCGCAAGTAGATCGTTTTATGCTAAAAACGGTTATTGATTATCCTAAAATGGAAGACGAGCGCATGGTAATTCGTCAAAACTTGAAAGGTAGCTTCGAAAAAGTAAATGCAGTTGTATCTGTGGAGCAAATTTTGCGTGCGCAAGAAGCTGTTCGCGAGGTTTACATGGATGAAAAAATAGAGAAATACATTCTCGATATTATATTTGCTACCCGTTATCCTGAAAAATACAAATTAGCTGATTTGAAACCTTTAATCAGTTTTGGAGCATCACCGCGTGGTAGTATCAACTTGGCTAATGCGGCTAAATGCTACGCTTTTATCAAGCGCCGTGGCTATGTAATTCCTGAAGATGTACGTGCGGTAGTTCACGATGTATTGCGTCATAGAATTGGAGTTACTTACGAAGCGGAGGCTGAAAATATTACATCTGTTGACATTATCAACAAAATCGTAAACGAAGTAGAAGTACCCTAAAAGTGAATAGTAATAAGTGAATAGTAATTAACCGTGGTTGGTTACTATTCACTATTCACTAATTACTAATTACTAAAAAAATGGATACAAAAGAGCTTTTAAAAAAGGTACGTAAAATAGAAATTAAGACCCGAAGATTGAGTGATCACATCTTTTCGGGCGAATACCATACATCTTTTAAAGGACGTGGAATGACCTTTAGCGAGGTTCGCCAATACCAATACGGTGACGATATTCGCGCTATTGATTGGAATGTTACCGCACGTTACAACGAGGCACACGTAAAAGTTTTTGAAGAGGAGCGCGAACTCACCATGATGTTAATGGTTGATATTTCGGGTTCGGAAAGTTTTGGTTCTAAAAATCAGTTCAAAAAAGATATCGTTACTGAAATTGCTGCTACAATGGCTTTTTCGGCTACCCAAAACAACGATAAAATAGGATTGATTTTATTTTCAGATGCAATCGAATTGTACATTCCGCCTAAAAAAGGACGCTCTCATGTATTGAGAATTATTCGAGAACTTTTAGAATTTGAACCTAAAAGTAAAAAAACCGATATTGCTCAAGCTTTGAAATTTTTATCTGGAACTCAAAAAAAGAAAGCTATTGTGTTTGTAATTTCTGATTTTATGGCTCACGGCTATGAGCAAACCTTGAAAATTGCAGCAAAAAAGCACGATATAACCGGAATTCGAGTTTATGACAGTCGAGAGGAAAAAATGCCCGATTTAGGTATGGTCCCGATGCTAGATGCTGAAACAGGTGCCATTGAGTTGATTAACACGGGATCAAAACAGTTGCGTTTGCAATATGAAAAGCAGTATCATGAAAAGGTTGATTATTTTAAAGAAACTTTCAGTAAATCAGGCTCCGGAGTAGTGCACACAAGAGTTGATGAAAGTTACGTAACTAAATTACTGAGTTACTTTAAATCGAGATAAATCGCCTCCCAGCCTCCCCAAAGGGGAGGAGTTGAAAGAGGATAATAATTTTGATGACAGGGATATCTCTCCTTTGGAGAGGGTTTGGGAGAGGAAAAAAATTTAATATAAAAATGAAAAAACAACTCTACATATTATTGATCCTGATTTCTACGACCGTTTTTGCACAACAAAAACAAGTAGTTACCAGTCTTGATACTATTAAAAATAAAATTGGAGCCGAGTTCAAGTTGTCTATCAAAACAACGGTTGATACTTCGGCTAAAGTCGTGTTTCCAAATTTCAGAAACATTGGCGCGCTTGAGGTGATTCAATCGTATCCCATCGACACAATTCGAATGGATAGCAAATACGAGTTGATCAAAAAGTACGGATTAACACAGTTTGATTCTGGTAGGTATGTTATTCCTCGTGTGAAAATCTTCATCAATAGCAAACCTTTTTTTACTGATTCGCTTCTTGTTGAGGTAGCCAATGTGCAAGTAGACACCTTAAAACAAAAAATGTTTGACATCAAAGACATAGCTCCTGCAGAGGATGCTATTGGCGATTGGTGGAAATACCTTTTGGGATTTTTGCTTTTAGCAGGAGTTGGAGCGGGAGTGTATTGGTTTGTAAAACGAAGACAGCGCAATAAAATTACCGAAGAGGTTTATAAAACTCCAATTGAAAAAGCAACCAACTTGCTAGATACGCTGGAGAAAAAAGAGTTATGGCAAAAAGGAGAAGTAAAAGCCTATTACAGTGAGCTTACTGATATTGCCCGTAATTATATTGAAGAAGCGATTGAAATTCCGGCCATGGAAAGTACCACATCGGAGTTGATTCAAGGTTTAAAGGCAGCATCTCTTAAAAAGAAAATGAAGCTTTCAAAAGACATTATCGAAAATTTAGAGCGTGTACTAAAACAAGCCGATTTGGTAAAATTTGCGAAAGTTAAACCGCTTGATTTTGAAATTACAGAAGATCGCAACAAGATTCAAAAAGTGATTTTAACATTGGATAAATCCATTCCAGTTGAGGTGCCTGATCAAGAAGAATTGCTGTTGAATGAAGCGCAAAGACAAAAACAAATTGAATTACAATTGCGCAAAGAACGCAAAAAAAGAATCAGTTTGGCAGTGGCAGCTGTTGCATTTGTTCTGGTAGCCACAACAGTTTATTTTTCTGTAACCAAAGGGTTTGATTATGTGAAAGACACGATTCTCGGACATCCAACCAAAGAACTTTTAGAGGGCGAATGGGTGAAAAGTGAATACGGAAATCCAGGTGTGATTATTGAAACTCCTAAGGTTTTAAAAAGAGTAGATTTAACCAAAAGCCTTCCTAAAAACGGAATGGCGCTGATTAAAGAGATGCAATCATTTGGCTACGGAAGCCTTATAGATCGTTTTTATATCTTAGTTTCTACCTTTAAATACAAAGCTGAAACGCAAATTGATTTGGCCAAATCTATGGATGGAGCTTTGCAATCGCTTGAGGCACAAGGTGCACAGAATATGATCGTAAAACAAGAGGAATTTGAAACGCCTGAAGGTGTTAAGGGTTTAAAAGCCTACGGTACTTTCTCGCAATTGGACAGCAATAATAAAACTACAGCCAAAATGTATTACGAGGCACTTATTTTTAGTCAAGATGGTGGTTTGCAACAATTACTCATTTTCCATGAAGAAGGAGATAACTACGGTAACACCATTGCAGAGCGTGTTTTGAATACTGTTGAATTAAAACAAGCGAGCAACTAATGGAGAAATTAACATTTTTAAACCCAGAATTTTTTTGGTTGTTTCTTGTAATTCCGGTAGTGGTATTTTGGTTTTGGAAGAAAAAAAATCAGCAATCGGCTACATTAAAAATGAGCTCACTTGATGGTTTCAAGGGAACAAAATCAGTGATTACAAAACTAAAACCTGTTTTGAATGTTTTTCGTGTTTTGGCACTTTGTTCGCTTATTATTGCATTAGCAAGACCACGAACGGTTGATGTGAGTAACAAAACAAAAATAACTAAGGGTGTTGATATCGTTATGGCAATTGACGTATCAGGTAGTATGTTGGCTAAGGATTTAAAACCGAATCGTATGGAAGCGCTAAAGCGCGTTGCCGCCGATTTTGTGCAAGAACGCCCGAATGACCGAATTGGTTTGGTGGTTTATGCCTCAGAAGCGTACACAAAAACGCCTGTAACCAGCGATAAAGCGATTATTTTAGATGCGATCAACAGCATAAAATACGATAATGTGCTGCAAGATGGTACCGGAATTGGAATGGGTTTAGCTACCGCTGTGAACCGATTGAAAGACAGTCAAGCTAAAAGTAAAGTAATTATTCTGTTGACCGATGGGGTGAATAACTCTGGTTTTATTGAGCCTGAAACCGCATCTGATATTGCCAAGCAATACGGTATAAAAGTATATACGATTGGTATTGGAACTAATGGAATGGCCATGTTTCCATACGCTGTGGCGCCAAATGGAGAGTTTTTGTTTCAAATGATGAAAGTAGAAATTGACGAGCAATTGATGAAAAATATTGCTAAAAAAACCGAAGGTCAGTATTTTAGAGCAACAAGCAATTCAAAATTAGCAGAAATTTATAACTCAATCAATAAGCTAGAAACTACTGAAATCGAGGAGCTTAAGTTTTATGATTACGACGAAAAATTCAGACTCTTTGTCTGGATTGCTGGTTTTTTACTGTTAGCTGAATTTGGTTTACGAAATACAGTTTTCAAAAGCTTTGTATAATAAAAGTCGAATTCTTAGTAAAAGAGAATACCGACTAAAAGAAATAAAATGGAATTAGACGAAAAGAAATATTTATACCTATTAGTAATCCTGCCTTTGGTGGTGCTTGTTTTTATGGCCAATTTGTATTGGAAACGAAAAAAACAGCGCGAGTTTGGTGACCTTGAAATGGTAAAAAAACTAAGTCCAGATGCCTCTATTTTCAAGCCAGTTGCAAAATTGGTTTTGTTACTTGTAGCGCTTTTGGCACTGGTTTTTGCTTTGGTTAATCCAAAAATTGGAACCAAGATGGAAACAGTAAAACGAGAAGGTATCGATATTGTTTTTGCAATGGACGTATCCAAGAGTATGTTGGCCGAAGACGTAGCTCCCAATCGTTTAGACAAAAGCAAGCAATTGGTGTCGCAAATCATCAAGCAGTTAGGAAGCGACAGAATTGGTATTGTGGCGTATGCAGGCAGTGCATTTCCGGTATTGCCCATCACTACAGATTATGGTGTGGCGCGCATGTTTTTGCAAAGTATGAATACGGGAATGGTCTCTTCACAAGGAACTTCGCTTGACGAGGCTATTAAATTATCGGCTACTTATTTTGACGAAAAAAGTAAAACTAGTAAGCTGCTTATTTTAATTTCGGATGGAGAAGATCATTCTGAAGGTGCAGAAACTGCTGCAGAGGAAGCGAACAAACTCGGTTTAAAAATCATCACGATTGGAGTTGGTACCGAAAAAGGAGCTAATATTCCTCTGAAACGTAACGGTGTGGTAGAAGGCTATCAAAAAGACAACAACAATGAAATAGTAATTACCAAACTGAATAAAGCCAGTTTAGAATTGATTGCAAAAACAACGAAAGGCAGTTATGTAAGCGGTAATAATACTAAGGAAGTTGTAGAACACATCAAAAACACACTCAATAACATTCAAAAAACAGAGTTTGAGGCAACTGAAATGGCCGAATTCCAATCGCAATTTCAATGGTTTTTAGGTTTAGGTTTCTTGTTGTTGTTGATCGATGTATTTGTATTAGATAGAAAAACAAGTTGGGTTAATAAATTAGATTTGTTCAACGAAAAAGCATCATCGTAAGCGCACGACTGATGCTGTTAAAAATAAAAAATGAAAACAATTCAAAATAGATGTCTTTTAATGTTGCTCTTTGTGGGGTTAAGCTGCTTTGCGCAACAAAAAGATCGAATTTTACCAAAAGCAAACCAAGAATATACAGACAGTAAGTTTGTAGATGCGGAAGCAATGTATCGTATTTCGGATTCTAAATTTCCAAACAAAGCGACTGCACCTTTCAATCTTGGGAACTCCATTTACAAACAAAAACAATCTTCTGAAGCTAAATTTGCTTTTGCAAAAGCATTAAAAAACTCTAAAACACGTCCTGAAAAGCACCGCGCGCTGCATAACTTGGGTAACGTTTTTATGAATGAGAAAGATTATACAAAGGCAGTTGAGGCCTACAAAAACGCTTTGCGCAATGATCCTACCGATGAGGAAACGCGTTATAATTATGCTTTGGCAAAAAAAATGTTGAAAGACAATCCGCCTAAAGACGATAAGAAAAAAGACGATAAAAAAGATAAGGACAAGAAAGACGACAAAAAGGACGATAAAAAAGACGGGGATCAAGATAAAAAGGACGATCCAAATAAAGATAAGAAGGACGACCAAGGCGACAAGGACAAACAAAATAAAAAACCGGATCCTAACGAAAAGGGAGAACCAAAACCGGCTCCGGGAGGAATATCAAAAGAGCGTTTAGAGAATTTATTAGACGCAGTAAATAAAGAAGAAAAGAAAATTCAAGATAAAGTAAACGCCAAAAAAGTAAAAGGTAAACCAGTTAAAACTGAAAAAGATTGGTAATGCAATTACAGAGTGTGAAGATGAAAAGATATATAGCGGCAATTGTTTTATTGATATGCAGTACGCTCAGTGCACAAGTGCAGTTTGAGGCGCGAGTGAGTAAAACAACTTTGGGTTTGAACGAGCGTTTGCGAATTGACTTTATGATGAATGTAGATGGCGATAACTTTGTGCAGCCCTCATTTGACGGTTTTCGTATTATTGCTGGTCCAAGTCAACAAGTTAGCCAATCTTGGGTTAACGGCCGTAGTTCATTTGAAAAAGCGTATTCATATTTTTTGTCACCCAATCAAAAAGGTACGTTTGTAATTAAATCTGCAGCCATTGAGTACAATGGTCAAATTTATAAAACCGCTCCCATAAAAATCACAGTTACTGCCGCAACGCAGCAGCCTCGCGATCCTAATGATGTACAATTGAGCGCAGATGATAATTTATATTTGGTTGCTGATGTCTCGAAAACCAATCCGTACGTTAACGAACCTATAACGGTGGTTTACAAATTGTATTTTGCTAACATAGGTATTTCAAATTTAGGTGAAGCTAACAAACCAAAATACAATGATTTTTGGAGTCAAAACATCGAAATCAAGCAGTTAGTAGCTGAAGAAGGAATTTTTAAAGGACAAAATTTCAGGTATATTGTACTTAAAAAAGTAGTGCTGTATCCGCAAAAGTCAGGAAAACTAAAAATTGAACCGCTATCACTTACTGTTGATGTGCAGTTACCAACCAATCGTAGGGATATGTTTGGTCGTTTGCTAGTAGTAGATGATACAAAAACAGTATCGGCTGGAGCCAAAACAATCAATGTAAAACCATTGCCTGAGGCAGGAAAACCAGATGATTTTACTGGAGCAGTGGGTAATTTTGATTTTAAAGTTACGCCTTCTAAAACCACATTGAAGCACGGAGAAAGTTTAGATTTGGTCGTAAGCGTAAGCGGAAAAGGAAACTTGAAACTTTTTAGTTTGCCTAAACCGGTTGTGCCAAACGCACTCGAAATGTATGATCCTGTTCATAGTGAGTCCATCAATACGCCACTTTCGGGTATGGCCGGAAAATCAACGGATAGTTACACTATTATTCCGCAATACAAAGGCAATTATCCCGTAAAACCAATGCAGTTCTCTTATTTTGATTTGAACTCTGGAACTTATAAAACTATTAAAACGCCTGAGGTGATGATCAATGTGATTGATGGTCCGTCTCCAGTTGATTCAACAGCTGTTGCTGGCAATAAAAACAAAGCGGTCGTTGTAAAAGAATTCAAAAATATCCAAACTAAAACAGAGTTAGTACCAGTAAGTTCAGATAGATTTTTTGGTTCAAACCGCTTTTTGGGATTGTTACTGTTGCCATTTTTGTTAATTCCGATTGTCATTTTGGTGCAAAACAAACGCGAAGCACTCGCCGGAGATGTAACTGGAAACAGAATTCGAATGAACAACAAATTGGCTAAAAAATATTTATCGGAAGCGAAAAAACAAATCAAAAACAAAGAGTTGTTTTATGTGGCTTTGGAAAAAGCGATGCATAATTTCTTAAAAGCCAAATTGCGCATTGAAACCTCTGAAATGAGTAAAGAAAACATTCAAGAATTGTTATTGTCTAAAAATGCAAATCCATCGGTAGTAACTGATTTTATCACGCTTACTGAAAATTGTGAAATAGCGCGATATGCACCTTCGTCAAGTGTCACGATTCAACAAGATTTTGATAAAGCGGTCGCAATTATTTCTGATTTAGAGAAACAAATTAGCTAGCATGATAGCTAAATTAATTTTTAAGTAAAAGGACTTTGTGCCTCTATGGCAAATAAATATTATAATGAGAAACATATTATATCTATTTTTATTTTCAACTCAACTTTTCTTTGCCCAAAGTGGTTTCGAGAACGGCAACGCTTTGTATGCAAAAGGAAAGTACACCGAAGCCGTTGCAGCTTACGAAAGTGTATTGAGCCAAAAACAACATTCATCCGAGTTGTATTTTAACCTAGCCAATGCACACTATAAATTGAACGCGGTGGCTCCAGCTATTTACAATTACGAAAAAGCATTGGTGCTGAATCCTGAAAATACGGCTGCTGCAAATAATTTAAAATTTGCACAAAAAAGAACGATTGACGAAATCAAAGTAGTACCTAAAGTTGGGCTCGCAGCATTGTTACATAACATCACCGGGAAGTTGCATTATGATACTTGGGCTTGGTCTGCGGTAGGATTTTCGGGCTTGGTTTTTTTGGTGTTTTTAGGGTATTACTTTTCGAGAAATACAGTATTGAAAAGAATTTTCTTTGGAAGTATCTTCGTGATGATCGCAGGAATATTGATTTGCGTAACCGCTGCCAATATTGAAAAAAATCATTTTGACAATGACAAACCAGCTATCGTTTTTGCAGAAAGAACAGCAGTTACAAGTCAGCCTCGAAATGGAGACAAACCGCTATTAGTATTGCATGAAGGCGCTAAAGTTTACGTATTTGAAACCAAAGCACAATGGACCAAAATTGAACTTACAGATGGCACCGAAGGATGGATTGAAAGCAGTGCAATTAAGGAAGTGAAGGATTAATTTTTCTCTTCTTGAACAGTTTTTGAATCCTTATTTTTCAACCCATCGTACCATTTTTCGATAGAAGGAAAAATAAATTTAGCCGTTTTTTGGATAGGATTGTAAAAAAGCGAATTGTCTAAAGTTTCTTTTTTGGCTAAAAAATTATGGTAGTTTATTTTTTCAAATATTGAGAACACAACTCCCAAAATAAGAACGGTTTTTAAAATTCTGAAAAATCCGCCACCAAGTGTATTGGCCCAACCTAGAAAAGCCAAATCAGCAATTCCGGTTAAAATTTTTCCTAGCAATGAAACTGCAACAACCACTGCAGCAAAGGTGAGCATAAAGGCTATGACTTGTACGGTATTCGGATTCCATTTGACAAAGCCAAGAAGTAGGTTTTTTACAGCTGCCGAAAATTGTATGGCCAAATACACACCAAGTAAAAGCGACAGTAAAGAAGCCAATTCTGCAAAAAGTCCGTTTTTTAAACCCTTGTAAGCCGCAAAAACTAACAAAACGCCTATTACAATATCAATAAATCCCATTTGATTGTTGTTAAAATTCTGATGGCAAATATAAATGATTTGTTCTGTACCATTGTCAATTTTCAAGTTCTTATCTTTGCCTGATACAATTGTAAAGGTGATGACTTAGAAGTTCGTAACCTATAATTCATAATTCAAAAAAATGTCAAGAGACGCACAATTAAAAGAACGCTGGGAACAGCTTGTCAAGATACTGTCTGATCAATTTTCGCAGGGTGAAGATTTAGATTTAGATGCCATAATTTATTTGATCGGAGTACAAGAATTAGGTAAAGTACACCAAGAATTCAAAAAAGACGAAAAAGTAAACCTTATGCACATTGCTATATGCAGGTTACTAGAACCTTATGGATTTTACGAATTTGATTTTTTCGATAAAGACGGTTGGCCACATTACACCGTGAAAGAAGAATTGCCACCGCTAAAGGCAGGAGAACAATCGGTTTTGATGAAAGAAGCCATTGTAAATTATTTTTTAGAACGCGAAGTAATTTCGTAGGTGACAGTCACAGTCACAGTTTTCAGAATGATTCTACTAGAAACTGCGACTGAAAACTGAAAACTTTTACCTAAATTTGCACTCTCAAGTACCGATGGAAAATGATAGATAAGATAAAAGAATATATTGGCGAAGCACAAGCTTTTTCAACACAAAATGCAGGAGAATTAGAGGCATTCCGAATTAAATTTTTAGGAAGTAAAGGTCTTTTGAAAGATTTGTTCGCTGAGTTCAAAAATGTACCAAATGACCAGAAAAAGGAGTTTGGGCAAATCATGAATTTGCTAAAAACTACTGCCGAAGAAAAGGTAAAATCCATTCAAGAAGCATTAGAAAGTAAGGAAGAAAGTAAAGGTTTTTATGGCGATTTAACTCGTGCTGCCGAGCCGCTTGTTATCGGTTCTCGTCACCCAATTTCTTTAGTTAAAAACCAAATTATTGATATCTTTTCAACCATTGGTTTTAACGTTTCTGAAGGTCCAGAAATCGAAGACGATTGGCATAATTTTACTGCTTTGAACTTGCCAGAATACCATCCGGCACGTGACATGCAAGACACGTTTTTCATTCAAACTAATCCTGATATTTTGTTGCGTACGCATACGTCATCAGTACAAGTGCGTTACATGGAAAACAACAAACCGCCAATTCGAACCATTTCGCCAGGGCGCGTTTTCCGTAATGAGGCAGTTTCGTCACGTTCGCACTGTATTTTTCATCAAGTAGAAGGCTTGTACATTGATAAAGACGTTTCTTTTGCCGACTTAAAACAAACCTTGTTGTATTTTACCAAAGAGATGTTCGGAAAATCAAAAATCCGTTTGCGTCCCTCTTATTTCCCTTTTACAGAACCAAGCGCCGAAATTGATATTTACTGGGGTTTAAAAACCGAAACAGATTATAGAATTACTAAAGGAACAGGCTGGCTAGAAATAGGTGGTTGTGGTATGGTAGATCCTAATGTATTAAAAAATTGCAACATTAATCCTGATGAACATACCGGATTTGCATTCGGAATGGGAATCGAGCGTATTGCGATGTTGTTGTATCAAATAGGTGATATTCGTATGTTTTACGAAAATGACGTTCGTTTCTTAGAGCAATTTAAATCCTCAATTTAGTCAAAAGTTATAAAGTCATAAAGTCGAAAGAAATATTTGTTTTCGAATTTCTTCGACTTTATGACTTTACGACCTTAGACATTAAGACTAACTTATGAAAAAAGACATCATCATCCCCGAAGTAGAAAACGTTTTTTTTGCAGCAGTGCAAGAATGGAGCGACGATTTTATGGAGAAAGTATGGTATGCTTATCTCGTAAACGATAGCGATTACCTAATAGAAAGTGTGATGGTAGTTTCTAAAGCTTTTGGTACCATAGATGGTGAAATGAAAAAAACATCATTATTGCGCCATGCCTTTATGGAAGTGCCAGCGGTTTCTGTAGTTAAGGTTGAAATGATAGAAAAAAGTGTTTTAGCGCTTAATAATGAATTCATGCTCACGTTTTTCATGGATGGAAAATTATACGATAAAAAATTCATTTTCAAAGCTAACTCCATCAATGAAACTGAGGTAGAAGAAGTACCAATTTTGTTTATTGACGGTGTTATTGTTAGGTAGTTTATTTGTTAGCAAAAAGCATTTAAGACTAAATGAAATATAGTGAAACAAAAAAAGCAGTCGAGAGACTGCTTTTTTTGTATGAAACTCTTTGAGTACTATTTTTGAATGCTTAAAATGAGCAATAAATTATTGGAATTATGGATTTTTAATCAATCCAGCTCTAAGTTGGCATTTTCATCTTTCTCTTTTTAATCAAAAATTATAGGTTTTGTTTTTGTTTGCATTTTAAGGTGTAATACCCCAAAACAAATATGCCTACTAAAATATAAGCAAAGGCTTTAAAATAAAAAGCAGGAGCGGCGACTTGTGCTGTAAATGGAGTTTCTTTTAGGTCAAACAGTACATTGAAAACCGTCATAAATAAGCCCCAAATACCACCCATTTTAATTTGATATTTCCATCTTTCGCTCATGAGGTGTTTTTTAAATTTTGAATACTGACGCTTTTTTAGTCGAGTTTGTCGGTTAGTTTTTTAAACACTGCTTTGGCATCTTGACCTTCGTACAAAATACTGTGAACTGCATCAATTATTGGGGTTTTAGCACCATAGGCTTGATTCAATTTGTAAGCACTTTTGGCAGCATAATAACCTTCAGCAACCATACTCATCTCCATCATGGCTGATTTTACGGTATAACCTTTACCAATCATGTTACCAAACATTCTATTTCTGGAAAAAACAGAATAGCCAGTAACCAACAAATCTCCCAAATAAGCAGAGTCGTTAATGTTGCGTTTCATGCGGTGTACTTTTTTGATGAATTTTTTCATCTCGCGAATTCCGTTACTCATTAAAACCGATTGAAAGTTATCACCATAACCCAATCCATGAGCAATTCCTGCAGCAATAGCATAGATGTTTTTTAACATCGCTGCATATTCTGTTCCTATAATGTCGTCGGTGATTTTTGTTTTAATGTAATTGCCTGAAAGATTTTTGGCAACCAATTTGGCTTTGTCTGGATCGCCACAAGCAATGGTTAGGTAAGATAGGCGTTCCATGGCTACTTCTTCGGCATGGCATGGGCCAGTAATTACGCCGATGTTATAATAAGGAATATCGTATTTTACATGAAAATGTTCTCCAACAATTAAACTTGTCTCAGGAACGATTCCTTTTATGGCTGAAAATATGATCTTATTTTCAAGTGAAACAGTGAGTTTTTCTAATTCGGCACCCACAAAAGCAGAAGGTATAGCAAAAATGATATAATCAGCGTAAGCCACTGCTTCATTGATATCGCTTGTTAATTTTAATTTTTTAACATCAAACTCTACCGAACTCAAATAGTTAGGATTGTGCTTATAGGTTTTTAGATGTTCAATTGCAGCTTCATTACGCATGTACCAAGCTATTTCGTCAAGATTTACACAAAGCATCTTAGCTATTGCTGTAGCCCAACTCCCACCACCAATTACTGCAAATTTTTTATTATCGGTCATTGTTTACTGAATTTAATCAAAAGTACTTAAAAAAGGGCTAATGAAGCAAATTTAATTATGGCTAGCAAACCCTTGTGTACTGCGGTTTTGGTGATTTTAATCATA
>CAZMHK010000004.1:0-52708 GCA_964566045.1 uncultured Flavobacterium sp. | reverse complement strand
GGAAACATATCTAGAACGTAATATTTAGGCTTATCTGAGTGGTTTTCGGCTTTGAATGTTTGGTTTTCTTGCCAGTATTTTTGCCATTTGGCATCAATTTCGTTGGGATTGTATTTCATTTCTATTAGGTTCTGAGTAACTAAGGTTCTAAGATTCTTAGATTTATTGAGATCACTGTTTTTAGATGCCAAATTTACGTTTATTGTACGAAAGTTGAAACTTTGAACGTTATTAACTTTAAATAAAGAAATTGTTTATTATTTTTACCCCATAATTTCAACATACTATGAGTTCTTCCTTTGATAATTTTCAAAAACGCCGTTTAATTTCCTCTTATTTTTCAGTAGTGTTAAGTGTATTCTTAGTGTTATTTTTACTGGGAATTCTAGGGCTTTTTATCATTAATTCTAAAAAACTTGCCAACGATTTTAAAGAAAACATCGCCATGACTGTGTTTTTTAAAAATGAGGCTAATGATAGTATTGTAAAAAGTTTTGACCAACAATTAAAAACAAGTCCGTTTGTGCGCTCACACAAATATGTGACTAAAGAAGCTGCTGCAAAAGAACACACCGATATTATTGGCGAAGATTTTATGACTTTTCTTGGCGAAAACCCACTGCAAAACTCATACGATATTCACTTTAAAGGTGATTATGTAGTTAATGATAGTATTACCAAAATTGAAGCACAATTACGTAAAAACACAATGATATCTGATATTGTGTATGACAAACAATTGGTTAATTTGGTTAACGACAATATCAATAAAGTAAGTATGTGGATTTTAATTGTGAGTAGTTTCTTGGCTGTCATTGCTGTTTTGTTAATCAACAGTTCCCTAAGATTATCAATCTATTCCAATCGATTCATCATTAAAACCATGCAAATGGTGGGAGCGACAAAATCCTTCATACGCAAGCCATTTGTAATGCGCAGCATCAAATTAGGCATGCTTGGCGCAGGTTTAGCTGTAATTGCTTTACTTGGCGTGTTATTTTATATTGACACAAACTTTCCTTTATTAGACATCTTTAATGATAAACTTTCTATTGGACTTGTTCTACTAGGCGTTTTATTAGTTGGAATAGTAATTACTTGGTTGAGCACTTACTTTGCCACTCAAAGATTCTTGAATTTGCGTACTGATGACCTTTATTAACATTTAGTTTTCAGTCGCAGTTCTTGGTTAAAGCGTTTAGTAAAAAAATAATAGCATTTAAAAATGGAAAATAAAGATAAAAAAAACGAATTTTTGTTTGAGAAAGTTAACTACAAGATCCTTTTAATTGGACTTGGAGTAATAGCCCTGGGCTTCATTTTAATGTCGGGCGGCGGAAGCAAAGATCCAAATGTTTTTAATGAAGAAATCTTCAATTTCAGACGCATCCGACTTGCTCCAACTACTGTCTTGATTGGTTTTGGAATAACCATTTATGCCATTTTAAAAAATCCTAAAAAATAGTTTTTAGTCGCTTTGGCGTTCTATTTTAACAGAACGTAAGCCACTATAAACTACCTCATACTGCATGAATACACTACAAGCTTTTTTGATAGCTGTTCTAGAAGGACTTACAGAATATCTGCCGGTTTCATCAACCGCTCACATGGTTTTTTTGAGTTCGTATTTCGGAATACAAGAAGATGATTTCGTTAAACTGTTTCAAGTTTCCATACAATTTGGTGCCATCTTGGCGGTTGTTGCTTTGTATTGGAAAAAATTCTTTGATTTTTCTAAACTACATTTTTACTTAAAACTAGCGTGTGCTGTAATTCCGGCCTTGGTTTTAGGTAAACTTTTTGACGATAAAATTGAAGCCGTTTTAGGTGACCCGATTCCTATTGCCATTGTGCTAATTGTGGGCGGGATCATTTTACTGTTTATCGATAAGCAATTTCAAAACCCAACCATAGTCACCGAGGAACAAATTACTATTAAAAAAGCAGTAACCATTGGCTTTTGGCAATGCTTGGCTATGATGCCAGGAACTAGTCGATCTGCAGCATCAATTATCGGAGGAATGCAACAGGGTTTATCCCGCCATGCAGCAGCTGAGTTTTCATTCTTTTTGGCAGTTCCTACCATGATGGCCGTAACCTGCTACTCTGTATTTTTAAAAACGTACGAAGCTTCGCAAATGAAGGGCTACGAGCTCATTTTGAAATCAAACGAGAACATTCAATTATTTTTATTAGGTAATGTAGTTGCCTTTGTGGTTGCCATTTTAGCTATTAAATTTTTTATAGAAATTATAAAAAAATATGGCTTTAAGCCTTGGGGTTGGTACCGAATTATTGTAGGTATCTTTTTATTACTTTATTTTTCATTTTTAAAATAACCCAACTTGAAAACAGCCGAAGATTACCTAAATGGTCAAATTTTATTGATAGATAAACCTTTGAATTGGAGTTCTTTTCAGGCGGTAAACAAGCTAAAATATGCTCTAATCAATAAAGCAGGTCTGCCTAAAAAATTCAAGATTGGACACGCGGGAACCTTAGACCCTCTTGCAAGTGGTTTACTTTTAGTTTGTACCGGAAAATTTACCAAACGTATTAGCGAACTTCAAGGACAAGCTAAAGAATATACAGGAACCTTTTTTATTGGAGCCACTACCCCATCTTATGATTTGGAAACAGAAGTTGATCAAACATTTTCAACGGAACACATCAATGAAAGTCTGATTTACGAAACTGTTAAACAATTTCTTGGTGAAATAGACCAAAAACCACCCATTTTTTCAGCTATAAAACAGGAAGGTGTGCGCTTATACGAGCATGCTCGAGCTGGAGAAACCGTCGAAATTCCGAGTCGAAAAACAACCATTCACTTATTTGAAATTACCCGCATTGCATTACCTGAAATTGATTTTAGAGTAGTGTGCAGCAAAGGAACCTACATTCGTTCTTTAGCGTATGATTTTGGCAAAGCCATGCAATCTGGCTCTCATTTAACAGCTTTACGACGCACTAAAATTGGCGACTTTAATGTTGTCGATGGTATTGATGTTTTGGCTTTTGAGGAAAGCTTGACCAAACAATAGGGCTTCAAAAAGACAAAAACACATGACAAATTCAAATGAATTTGCGATGTGTTTTTTCTAAAAATAAAAGTAAAAAATACTGTTTTACTTTTAAACCCCCGAATGTGAGTTTATGACTAGTAATGAGGAATGTTTTTCCCACCAAATAAAACTAGAGATAAATAATCATAAACTCTTTCAAATAATTTTTTCATAATAGTGTTTTTTAATTGTTAAACAATGCGAAACCTATATAAAAAAAGTAAATCAAATAATAGATTTGGTTATCTGTCAGCAAGTTACGATTTATTTTGAGTTACATCAATAAAAAAATCATAAAAGAAATATAAATTGGTAAAATTTGCTTTTAGTCGGATTTTATGCTATTTCATCGACGAAAATAAGAACATTTTACTGAATTTTTTTACTTATGAAAAACTACAAACTATCTAAAAACCAAGCAATTGTAGGATTTCTTTTTGAACTGAGAGTCCTTTATCGTCATGATACCATTTTTGCAAGTTGGTTTTTAGCGTTGCATCAATAATCCCAAACTCTTTTTTGTAATTCTCCACCAATTCTACAGCAGGTTTAGGTCTTGGCCCCCAACTCGTTAGCACTTCATTTGTATCTGAATTTATACAAATCAAAATTGGAATAGATTTGGCATTATTTGTTAAAAACAAGTTCATTAACGGCTCATTGTCGTCACGCAAAACAATTTTCAAATCAATGGTTGGCGCCAAATTCACCATTTTATTGATTATGGGTAATATTTGGGCCGCATCACCGCACCATCCTTCAGAAATAACCAAAAATAAGTAGTTCTGTTTTATACTTTTCAATTGGGCGGCAACCGCCTCAGTAATCACAATTGTTTTATCTAAACGCTTCATGCGTGTTTCATTGAGCTGACTGTAGTGCGTTAAATCTTCACTCTGTATATGTCCAGTTGATTTACCATCCGAAAGCAAATTAGTAACCAACTGCTTGTAGTCCTCGTATGTATAACTTTTAGTCAAGGCCTGTTCAATTTCTTGTTTCATGGGTTGCATTTTTTGAAATACAAAGTTAGGGATAATCAGAATTTTAATTCCTCAGAAACGATCCTACTTAAAAAAAATAAGTAATTTTAGCACAAATAAACAACATGGACTTACACACAAAATCTATAGGACTGGTGCTTTCTGGCGGTGGCTCCAAAGGTTTGGCTCATGCAGGGGCGATCAAGTTTTTAGAAGAAAAAGGCATAAAGCCAAGTATGATTGCGGGTACAAGCGCTGGATCAATAGTAGGCGCGTTGTATGCCTGTGGTAAAACACCCGATGAAATTTTAGCTTTTTTTAAATCGATTTATCTTTTCAACTGGAAACATTTAACTTTTAAAAAAGCGGGATTAATCGACTCAGAGTCTTTTAAAATTTATTTTCAGGCAATATTCGATCAAGCAACTTTGGCCGATTTAAACATTCCATTGCAGATAACCGCCACTGATATGGTTCGCGGAAAATTAAAAATATTTCACCCCGACACGAAAGTAGTTGATGCCGTTTTAGCCTCATCTGCTTTTCCGGGAATAATTTCACCCTATGCCATCGATGGTAATATTTACAGTGATGGTGGAATCTTGAACCACTTTCCTACTGATATTTTATTAGGACAGTGTGACACAATTATAGGGGTTTACGTAAGCCCGATTCAAAAAATTGAAGCATCTGATTTAAACTCAATCAAAGCAGTGACAACGCGCGCCTTCGATTTGTTATCGGCCAACTCCAATATTCATAAATTTAATATGTGCGATTGGGTCATTGAACCCAAGGAACTCTGCATCTATAGCACCTTTGAAACCAGCAAACTAAAGATGGATCAGGTCTTTCAAATTGGTTATCAAGCGGCCAAAAACTCGTATGAAAAACTAGCTTTATAAAATAGAGTCAAGATTATTTTAAAAAAAAAGAAAATTCTATATTTGCACCAATCAACGCAACACACACATGAAATACAAAAGAATTCTACTGAAATTAAGTGGAGAAGCTTTAATGGGCGACTTACAATACGGAATTGATCCTAAAAGACTAGCTGAATATGCTGACGAAATCAAGCAAATTCACGCTAAAGGAGTAGAAATTGCCATTGTAATAGGTGGTGGAAATATTTTTAGAGGAGTTGCAGGCGCAAGTGCTGGTATGGATCGCGTACAAGGCGATTATATGGGAATGCTTGCTACCGTAATCAACGGAATGGCATTGCAGGGCGCTCTTGAAGAAAAAGGAATGAAAACCCGTTTGCAAACGGCTTTAAAAATGGAGTCAATCGCTGAACCTTACATTAAAAGGAGAGCTGACAGACATCTTGAAAAAGGTAGAATTGTAATTTTTGGTGCCGGAACCGGAAATCCTTATTTTACAACGGATACTGCAGCGGTTTTAAGAGGAATTGAAATTAATGCCGATGTAATTTTAAAAGGAACGCGTGTTGATGGTGTATATGATTCTGATCCAGAAAAAAATGCATCAGCAGTAAAATTTGATTTTATCTCTTTTGAAGATGTTTTGAAAAAAGGATTGAATGTAATGGATACCACTGCATTCACTTTAAGTCAAGAAAACAAATTACCTATTGTAGTTTTTGACATGAACAAAGTGGGCAACTTACTTAAAATTTGCCAAGGCGAAAATATAGGAACTGTAGTAAATATATAGTACACAGTTACAGTTTATAGTCTCAAGTGCGGCTAAAACTGAAAACTGTTGCTGAAAACTGAAAATTAAAATTATGACTGAAGAAATTGATTTTATATTAGATAGCACACAAGAATCAATGGCGGGTTCTATTGCGCATTTAGAAAAAGAATTTTTAAATATCCGTGCCGGAAAAGCATCGCCTGCAATGCTAGGAAGTGTTTTTGTTGATTATTACGGAGCAGCTACGCCTTTGTCACAGGTTTCAAAAATCAGTGTGCCAGATGCTAGAACAATTACCTTGCAGCCGTTTGAAAAAAGCATGCTTCACCCGATTGAAAAAGCTATTATGATTGCTAATTTGGGCTTTAACCCAATGAACAATGGTGATGTGGTAATCATTAGTGTTCCGCCTTTGACAGAAGATCGTCGTAGAGAATTGGCTAAACAAGCCAAAGCAGAGGCTGAAGATGCTAAAATTGGTATTCGTAATGCTCGTAAAGATGCCAACACCGAAATCAAAAAATTAGAAAAAGACGGTACCTCAGAAGACATTTGTAAAAGTGCCGAAGAAGAAGTACAAAACTTAACCAACAGTTTTATCAAAAAAATTGATGAACTATTAGTGGTAAAAGAAGCCGAAATCATGAAGGTGTAAACCTATCTGACAAATATTTTAAAAACCGCCTTGTTGAGAAAACGAGGCGGTTTTTTTATAGTTTTAAGCAACTAGTCGTTCGATATATAAGGCTACACTAGTTTAGAAAAAAGCAATATTCCAGCGTTTAACCACACTCACAGCAGTTCCTGTTATCATTACAGTGATTAATCCTTCGCCGCTTTTGAGCTCCACATCTACTTGAATTCCTACTACTGCATTGGCATTCATTTTTTCGGCATTTACTTTTAGGTTGGCAAATGCCTTTTCTCTTACTTCTGCGATACTTTCAGCAATGCCGTCATAGTATTTTTGCATGCTAAAAGTCAAACCCATTTTTTGCATGTTAATAGCAGTACCTGAAACAATGCCGTTGTATTCGAGAATTTTATAATCTTCGATAGAGTTGGTTGTGGTTAAAATCATAATCTTTTTGGTTTATAATTGGTTAGTCATAGTGTCATGCAGAAATTACATTGTACTTGAAATAAGTTATCCAAAATAAACCAATTTTAAAACAATAAAAATACAACTATCTCTAATGACTTGAAACGAATTTCAATCCTATGATAGAACTAATTAAAGTGGTAATAAAAAACAAACGCCAAAAATCAGCCGGTTCTTTGAATACAAAAATACCCACCAGTACAGTTCCCACTGCTCCAATTCCGGTCCAAACTGCGTATGCGGTTCCTATTGGTAAGGTTTGCGTGGCTTTATAAAGCAATACCATACTGATTGTTAAGCATGCCAAAAAGCCAAGTAACCATAATGTAGCTGCCGTACCGGTACTTTCTTTGGCTTTGCCTAAACAAGTTGCAAAACCAACTTCGAACAGGCCTCCAATAATCAACAAAATCCAATTCATATTATTGTTTTACAATTAATACTGATGGTACTCCGCTCAGCCAAACGCTTCGCGAATCAACCAGTTGTTTCCAGCTTTCGAGACTAATTAACATCAAATTTTGTTGGGCCAAAAACTCTTTCTTGATGGTTTTTTCAGTAATCAAACTGATATTATTTGGATGTTTTTGTTCTAAAGAATCTACGGCACTATTCATAACAAAATTAGTAGCCACATGACCATTAACATCTAAAATAATCACTTTAGAATTGTT
Source organism: uncultured Flavobacterium sp. (assembly GCA_964566045.1). Lineage (GTDB taxonomy): Bacteria > Bacteroidota > Bacteroidia > Flavobacteriales > Flavobacteriaceae > Flavobacterium. Next base: position 45,222 of record CAZMHK010000004.1, on the reverse strand, counting down.
GTTATAAATCAGTTTTTGGATGTAATCAAGTACAAAAGCATCTTCGGTGCTAAAAACAGGTACAAAAACATGTTGCACTTCTTGTAAATCTTTGTCAATTAAAATCCCAATTGGCATTTTGGTTTTAGAAATAATTTGTCTCGTTCGCTCATCAAACGGTGAGTTTTCGAACAAACCTTCTTTACCAGTAAATTTATCAATTAAGCGATCCGGATTTATAATTCGAGTAGTAAAACCAATTACTTTACCCAAAATAGTACCTTCAAAAATAGATTTTCCAAGTCCTACCAACAGTAAATCATAGTCTCCTTGATTGGCCACATCTGCAATTTCGGTTTCAATATCTGTAGTGGCTTTAAAAATCGTAGTGATCTCTTGTTTGAGTAGCTGCGACTCCTCAACAATAGGATGGAAACTGTTTTTTTCCTTGTCTTCCATATTAAAGGTATGTACCTCATCACTAAGAGATAAGTGCATCACGGTAACGCTAGACGTATTTTTTTGTCGTTTGGTTAAGCTATTGGCCAATCGCAACAAGGATTTTCCTTTTTCATTATTACCAAAAGATATCAAAACGCGGTATTTGTTATCGTTTATAGGCTCTAAAACATCCGAGCCATCTTTAGTTTTAAAAATAAAATTAATCAAATCGAGCGCAGGACCAGTCATAAAAGTCGTAACCAAGGCCATAATTACCATCATGGTAAAAACTTCTGGAGTGAGTACTTTCAGTTCTAAACCAATGTTCAAAACAATCAGCTCCATCAATCCTCTAGTGTTCATTAAAGCGCCTATCGTAAAACTATCACGCCAAGATTGCCCCACAAACTTTGCTGCCAAGGCACTACCAAGAAATTTACCAACAACGGCTACCAAAATAATAAATCCTGTAACTTTTAAAAGATAAGGATCACTGATAAGGCCAATTTCAGTTTTTAAACCTGTAAAGACAAAGAATAACGGAAGTAAAAGTATCAACGCAACGTCTTCTACTTTATCAATAAAAATAGTTCTGAATTTTGGAACATCCGGCATAATAACACCCGCCATAAAAGCACCAAAAAGGGCATGAATTCCAATCACTTCGGTCGCGTATGACGACATAATAAGCACTAAAAAGAAAATAGCAACAACAGGTTTTACTATGCTTTCTTTGGAACCGTACAAATCACCAATGCGTTTTAAAAACGGCTTCACTACATAAATCATTGCCACCACGTACAAGACCGCGAGCGAAATGATGTATAAGGAACTTACAAAACTACCTGCTTTAACAATAGCAATTACAACTGCCAAGATACACCACGCAGTAATATCATCAGCGGCAGCGCAAGTGATTACTATAGCTCCTAATCTGGTTTTATGAATGCCACGCTCTTGCACAATTCTAGCCAAAAACAGTAATACTCAAAGCAATACCCATGAACAAACTAAAAGACAAAAAGGTCACGCCCTCAGGAGCAAATTGATTGTAAACAAAATAGGCTAATCCGATACCGAGTGCAAACGGAATTATAATACTCGCATGACTAATGACAATGGCTTCGTTGGCTTTGTTTTTCAATATTTTCAAATCCAATTCCATCCCAATCACAAACATGAAAAGAATTAAACCAATTTGGCTTAAAAATTTTAAGTTACCCAAAGAAGCAACAGGAAATAAAATCGCCGAGAATTCCGGAAAATACATTCCTAATAAAGACGGCCCCAACACAATTCCTGCAATGATTTCACCAATCACAGAGGGTTGTCCTATTTTTCTAAAAACCCATCCAAAAAAACGAGCTACTAAAATGATGGTTACAATTTGTGCTAACAAAATAGCCAAAGGTTCCTGAAAATTATGTTGCATAGAGGTCAAAAAATCAACCCAAGAACCCTTACCACTAGCGGGTTTGTCAATGACTTCTGTTGCTTCTAACAGTTTTCCTTGCGTAATAATCCAATACATCAGTACTGAAAAACAACCTGTTACAATCAGATAGAAAATAGTGTTTTTATAATTCTTCATAGCAAAAAAAAATAGTTTAATGGGTTTGTTTTTACCACGCCACATCTAAGTCAAATATATCATTATTATTTTATTCTATTTTTTAAAATAGAAACAAAATAAAAACTTAATGTTTAGGTAAAACAAGCAAATCTTTAGCCTTAAACTAACGATTCAAAGTGGTTTTAACTACCTTTGCGCCCGTTAAATATAAATTATGATCAAGTGGTTTAGTTTGGGATTTTGGGAATTAATTGCCCGAGTAGTCCTTCGAAATAGAATTTTAATGCTGTCTATTATTGTTGCAATAACAGCACTTTTGGCCTCACAATGGAAAAACATCCATTTTACTTTTACCGAAGCTAATTTATTACCAGACGATAATATTGTTAATATTGAGTACAATGCCTTTTTAAATAAATTTGGTGAGGAAGGAAATCTTGTCATCATAGGCGTACAAGACAAAGCTATTTTTACCCCAAAAGCTTTTGCCGCTTGGAGTAAAATGATGAATACTCTCAAAGGTGATAAAGCCGTTGATTTGGTCGTGTCTTTGAATGATTTGAAAAAATTACAAAAAAACGATTCGCTACAAACTTTTGAATTAATTCCTTTTGTTGAGCAATCCAAAACTCTTGACCCAGCCTATCTTCAGAAAATAAAAAAAGAACTTTTTAACGACCTCCCTTTTTACGAAGGTTTACTGTTTAACAAGCGTTCTGGAAGTATTCGTTCTGCCATTTACATGGATAAGAAAATTGTAAATACTGCTGCTCGAAAAGATTTTATTTTAGACAAACTCGTTCCTGCCGTCGAAACATTCGAAAAAGAAACTGGAATCGACCTCCGTGTTTCGGGCATGCCATACATTCGAACCCTCAATGCAAAAACGATTACTGACGAAATTAGCATTTTTATTGGTGCCTCGCTCTTGGTTACTTCTTTGCTTTTCTTTTTCTTTTTTAGAAGTTTTAGAGCCACTTTAATCTCTATGATTATTGTGATTATTGGTGTAATGTGGTCGTTCGGGTTTTTAGGACTATTACATTATGAAATTACTGTTTTAACGGCTTTAGTGCCTTCACTAATCATCGTAATTGGTATCCCAAATTGTATTTTCCTGACCAATAAATACCATCAAGAATATAAAATCCACCATAATAAAGCTAAAGCTTTGCAACGCGTTACGACCAAAGTAGGCATGGCAACGCTAATGACAAACCTTACCACAGCTATTGGTTTTGCTACTTTTGTGGCCTCAAATAATCAATTGCTGTTAGAGTTTGGTGTGGTGACTTCTATTAACATCATGGCACTTTTCTTTTTGTGTATTATTGTGATTCCTATTTTTCACAGTTATATTCCTACTCCAAAAGAGCGCCACATAGAGCACTTGGATCGAGACTATGTAAAATCATTCATGGGCTGGATTTTACGCAACGTAAAGTACAACCGTTTCTCAATATATGTAGTTGCTATTGCATTATTGGTCATCAGTATTATTGGTATTTACGAAATGCGTATTTCTGGCAGCCTTATCGAAGACATGCCTAAAAAAGAAGCCTTTTTCGAGGACATCGTTTTCTTCGAAAAAGAATTTGATGGTGTCATGCCACTCGAAATCATGATTGACACCAAACGCAAGAAAGGAGTAATGAAACTCTCTACCCTGCGAAGAATGGACGAACTCGAACAAGCAATTGATGAAATTCCAGAACTGTCAAAACCCATTTCTATTGTAAACTTGATTAAATATTCGAAGCAAGCGTATTACAATGGCAATCCCGCGTATTACGAATTACCATCTTCGCAAGAGCAATCATTTATCTTATCGTATGCCAAAAATGCGACCAAAGATTCAAAGGACAACCTCATGAAAAGTTACGTAGATAATTCTGGTCAATATGCCCGAATTACAACTTTCATGCGAGATGAAAGCGGCGATAAAATTGCTAAAATTGAAGCCGAAATCAAGAAAAAAGCAGCTAAAATTTTTCCTGAAAACCAATACAATGTCACAGTTACCGGAAAAGCTCTCGTGTTTCAAAAAGGAACCGGTTATTTGCTGGACAACTTGTTATCATCGCTAGCTTTTGCCTTTTTACTTACCGCGCTTTTAATTGCGTTCATGTTCCGTTCCTTCAAAATGGTATTGGTTTCTATCATTCCAAACCTCTTGCCGCTCATGCTTACTGCAGGACTGATGGGATTTTTAGACATCCCGCTTAAGCCGTCAACGATATTAGTTTTTGGAATTGCATTCGGACTTTCAGTAGATGACACTGTTCGTTTCTTATCTCAGTATCGAGAGGAATTAAAGAAAAACAACTGGAAAATTCGCAAATCAGTTTACGCCACCTTTACAGATGCAGGTTTGAGCATGTTCTACACCTCGATCGTGCTTTTCTTCGGGTTTTCAGTGTTTATGTTGTCTAGTTTTGGAGGAACAATTGCCCTAGGAGGATTAATTTCGTTGACATTATTATTCGGAATGTTATCCAATTTAATGTTGTTGCCAGCCTTGGTGCTCACACTCAACAAAACATTGGCCAACGAGCAAGATTTTATCGAACCAAAAATTGATATTATCGAACCAACCGATGAAGAAATTGACGACTTAACCTCAAAAAAATAAAATCAGTCAGGAGCTATTTCCGGCTATACGTTGCAATCTTCCTGTTTTTTAGCAAAAACAGGAAGGATTTCCACTGCTATCCGGGCTAGAAACTGTTGCATTGTACATTACTTGCGCTTGAAAAGGTTGTTTAATCGTAAAGAATCAAGTCTACTGTAAAACCATTTTTAACACTGATGCTTAGAGTACTTCTGTTTTTTTAGCACTTCAATAAAAATAATTAATTTCAGCACCCCAATTTTACGAGATAACTAAAGAAACCCATCAATAGCGGGCAATTAAACAATAGTAAACCCCTGATTTCGTCCGGTTACAAAATAAATCTTATTTTTACCCAACACAATTTTCAAAAAAAGCAAGCTTGAAATCTCTTGCAAGTATCCTTTACTTTTTTTGAAGCACACTACTAATTTGATTTTTTACTATGTCGCAGCAACTTTCCGAAGAACAAAAATTAGCCGTTCCTGATAACTACCGCAATTGGAAAAAATGGGGACCGTATTTAGCCGAAAGACAATGGGGAACAGTTCGCGAAGACTACAGCCAAAACGGTGATGCATGGAACTTTATCAACCACGACAGAGCCCGAAGCAACGCTTACCGTTGGGGCGAAGAAGGCATCGGTGGGTTTTGTGACTCTCGCGAAATTCTCTGCTTAGCGCCCGCCTTTTGGAACGGAAAAGATCCTATTATTAAAGAGCGTCTTTTTGGTTTAACCAATAATCAAGGCAATCACGGCGAGGATGTCAAAGAACTTTATTTTCATCAAGTAGCTTCACCCTCGCATTCGTACAACAAATACTTATATAAATATTTGCAAAACGAGTTTCCGTACGAGGAACTTATCGTAAAAAACCAACGCAGCCGCGAAGAAACAGAATTCGAAATTACGGACACCAACAGCTTTGACGACAATGCTTATTTTGATTGTTTCATTGAATATGCAAAAGCCGATGTCGATGATATTTTGATGCAAGTAACCATTGTAAATCGCGGTGCTAAACAAGCTCAAATTCACGTTTTGCCACATCTATGGTACCGTAATTTCTGGAAACACAACAACAGGCATCCGCGCCCATCGATGAAAAGTATAGGCAACAATACTATCGAAACAACAAGCTCGCGCATTGAAACCTATTATTTATACCATGAGGAAGGAACACAACTTTTTTGTGAAAACGAAACCAATAACGAACGCATTTACGGGGTTGCCAACGAATATCCTTATGTGAAAGACGGCATTAACAACCACGTAATTCATGCTGAACCCACCGTAAACCCAGAATTATTTGGCACCAAAGCGGCTATATGGCAACAATTTGATTTAGCAGCAGGCGAAGAAAAAAGCATCAAAATACGTTTGAGTAAATCGGCAAAAGCCGAACCATGGACCGACTTTGACGCAGTTATGAATGCTCGAAAACAAGAATGCGAAGCGTTTTACAACTCTAAAATTAGTTCAAACTTGCCGCAAGAGCAACAAGCCATTGCAAAAAGTGCCTTCTCAGGTTTATTGTGGACCAAACAATTTTATTATTATGATGTGTTTAAATGGTTGTACGGCGGACCGGGCGAAACGCCACCAAACCGTCACGACAAACGCAATAGTAGCTGGAAACATTTAACCAACCGTCATGTCATTTCTATGCCTGATAAATGGGAATATCCCTGGTATGCCGCTTGGGATTTGGCTTTCCACATGGCATCATTTGTAGAAATTGACCCGTATTTTGCCAAACAACAATTACTTTTAGTATTGCAAGAAAGCTACATGCACTCCAACGGACAAATTCCTGCTTACGAATGGAATTTTAGCGATGTGAACCCGCCCGTGCATTCGTGGGCCGTGTGGACGGTTTATGAAAAAGACCTCAAACGAACCGGAATAGCCGACACAGAATTTTTAGAAACGGCTTTTCAAAAACTGAATGTCAATTTTACATGGTGGGTCAATCAAAAAGATACGAGCGGCACCGATTTATTTGAAGGCGGTTTCCTTGGGCTAGATAATATTGGAGTTTTTGATCGCAACCACATGCCCGAAGGCATCAAAAAAATGCAACAAGCCGATGCCACAAGTTGGATGGCGCTGTTTTCGTTAAACATGTTGCGCATGAGTTTAGAATTGGCAAAAACCAACAAAATTTACGAAGACATATCTGCTAAATTTTTCAGGCATTTTTTAAATATTGCTTGGGCAATGCACCACATTGGTAAAAGAGACCTTTCGCTATGGGATGATCAAGACAACTTTTATTACGATGTCGTTGAACTTTCAGACGGCGGCTCTGAACGCTTAAAAGTGCGCTCGCTTGTGGGAGTGATTCCGCTATTTGCTGTCGAAATAATGAACAAAGAGTTATTTGAACAGCTAAAAGATTTTCAGAAAAGAGCCAATGAAATTATTCGTACGCGACCTGATTTGGCTTCCTTAATTTCAAATTTAGAAACAGCGAACAAAGACGGAAACTTTATGTTTTCGATCATGCGCGGCTTTAGATTGGAGCATCTTTTAATTCGCCTTTTGGATGAAAATGAATTCTTATCCGACTTTGGTATTCGATCCTTATCTAAATTCCACAAAGACAATCCGTTTGTTTTTGGCGATAATGGGCATCATAAAATTCAGTACGAACCTGGCGAAAGCAGATCGGGTATGTTTGGTGGCAATTCAAATTGGCGCGGTCCTATTTGGATGCCGCTCAATTATATGATTATACAATCGTTGCGCAAATATTACACTTTTTATGGTGACAAATACCGTTATGAATTTCCGACAGGGTCGGGTAACAAACTGAATTTAAATCAGATTGCGAATGAGTTGACCAAAAGACTTATCAAATTGTTTGAACGTGATGATAATGGAAAATTCCGCTACCATTCAGAAAACCACAACCAATTGTTCACAAACGAAGAAGAGTTCAAAAATCAACATTTGTTTTATGAATTTTTTGATGGAGATACTGGCCGCGGTTTAGGCGCCTCGCACCAAACGGGCTGGACAGCTTTGATTGCCAATTTAATTTTAGAAATGGAAAGCAATAGCTAAACTTATTATAAATAAAAAATTCCCGCTAATTGCGGGAATTTTTAGTTTTATGATCTTGGTTTAGGCAATGCTCGATCGTACATAACAATGCTTCCTGCTACCGACACATTTAAGCTTTTCTCTGATTTGAATTTTACCAAATGATGGCATTTGGCCATAGCCGCTTTAGATAGGCCGTTATCCTCAGCTCCTAATAAATAAACGCAGCGCCTTGGGTGTTCGAATGTTTCTAAATCGGTAGCGCGCTCATCCAATTCAACGCCAACCAATCGAGCGCCTTTGGGTAAGTTGTTATAGAAATCCTCAAAATTTTCATAATGAAAATACGGTAAAGACTTTACAGCATTGTGTGTATCACAAGCTTGCTTAGCATATCGATTTCCTATGGTAAAAATATAACTGGCACCCAAGTTTTGTGCGGTGCGCCATAATACACCCAAATTTTCAGGTGTTTTACCGTTTTGAATTCCGATACCGAAATACTCTGTTACAAAATTGTCGTTCATACCGCAAAAGTACAAAGTGTTGTGCGGTTCGCCAACTTTTTAAATTGCTAACAGACAACCTTAATAAAATCGCTACCTGAATTACTACTTATAAGCTTTGCAACACTCTAATTCAATCATAATTATCTTTAAAAAATAATTTTACTTATTATGAAAAGGTTACCAAAATCACTTTTTTTGATGAGTTTGAAAAAAAAATAAATACTTTCGCCAAAAAAATAATCCTATGAAATTAAAATTTTTACTTCTTTTCTTATCTTCCTTGTTTGTGGTAGCATGTAGCAGCTCAGATGAATCTACAAACAGCAAAACATTTCGCTTTCTTGACATGGATCAAGATGTATTTCTTCAAAAATCACAACCATCAGAAATTTCATTTTTGGCTTTAGATTTTGACACTGATTTGTCACATTGGGACATAAAATTAGCCAATGACAATAACAGTATTGATTGTTCCATAAGTAAAATAGAACAAACTGGCTCAGGTTATAATAATACTTCAAGTAAAGCGCAACGCATCTTTTTAAAAACTGCAACATTACCTGCAGGTTTTTATACATTGATGATCAAAAATAAAATTTCTAATCAAATTTACTCGGAAACTTTTAAAGTAGTACCTACTCTTTTCTATTCAATACAACATGAATCAATAATCTCATATCATTTTGAACCAACAGCGAGTAACAATAATATTCTGTTTTTTCAGGGAGCAAACTATACAATCGACGATTTGGCTGTTGGAGCCGGAATACAAAGTGTAACTCTTGAAAACAGAAAAACGTTTGTAAATAGCAGTATCAACTTTACGGTTGTAAACAACAAAGTTACTTTTAAAATTCCTACTGCAATAAATCCTGGGAATTACTTTTTAGCAGTAAAAAATATAAATGGCACAACGGCTTATTTTAGTTACGACTTACTGATTTTAGAAGAAAAAAAGCCTGTGATAGCTAGTGTAAATAAAACTGTTTTAAGCTCAGGCGAGGCATTAATTATCACTGGAACCAATTTGAGATATCTATTAAATGATGATACGATACCATCTCAAGACTTGCTTAAAGTGAGAGCTCCGCTTTGGCTAGAGTTTACTAATTTTAAAGGAACTGGTCATTACATATTTGATGTATATGATAATAACTCAACGGATTTTAAAGTAAATGAAACAGGAACGCAAATAACATTTATGATACCAAAAAAGGTGAATGCTTTCTTCTTTAATGATTTTCCAACAAATAGTTTTTTTGAAGGAACTATTACTATTTTAAGTGGACCGTTTAAGAGTAGCCCCATCAACGTTAAGTTAAATTACAACTAACTTAAAAGTTTTTGGTAGCTTATTGATAAAACCACATCTTTTTGAGATGTGGTTTTTTGCTTAATTATATTTGGGACAACAATACTGGTCAATGAAATTTTCAACTTAAAATAACCATAATTAAGCAATCAAATATTTATCAAAACTCTGCCGATAGCTCGGTCTTTTTAGTGGTAGATGTTATGACAAGCTAAATTATCATTATTTGGCAGTAAGAATCATTGTTTGTAGTGCGGCAGACTTAGATTTTATGCTAATAAAAACAATGCAATGTACTCTATTGAAACTTACTCCCTAGCCCCGATAGAAATGGAAATCCTTATTGTTTTGCTTGCCAAAAACAATAAGATTGTAATGGATAGCGGGAAATAGCTCCTGATTCCCTGAATTGTCACAATGCAATTACAAACAAATGATTTATATTTGCAGTTCGATTACGATACCAATTTTAATATCAACTCTATACCTAAAATGAGACATACAAAAGTTAAAGACTTGCTAAACAGCACCACGACGCTTCATGAAGTAAATGCAAAAGGATGGGTGAGAACTTTTAGAAACAATCAATTTATTGCCTTAAACGATGGTTCGACCATTGCCAATATACAATGTGTGGTGGATTTTGAAAATACGCCAGACGAAACTTTAAAACGTATTACAACCGGAGCTGCAGTGTCTGTTACAGGAACTTTGGTTGAAAGCAAAGGAGCTGGACAGAAATTTGAAATTCAGGTAACTAAATTGGAGATTTTAGGCGACTCTGATCCAGAGAAATTCCCAATGCAGCCTAAAAAACACTCGTTAGAGTTCTTGCGTGAAAATGCGCATTTGCGTGTGCGTACGAATGCTTTTGGTGCTATTATGCGTGTACGTTCTGTACTGTCGTATGCCGTTCATAGCTATTTTCAAGAGAAAGGTTTTGTGTATGTGAATACGCCTATCATTACCGGAAGCGATGCTGAAGGTGCTGGTGAAATGTTTAAAGTAACTGCTTTGCCATTTGACAACACTCCAAGAACTGAGGATGGAAAAGTAAATTACAAAGAAGATTTTTTTGGGAAAGAAACCAACTTGACAGTTTCTGGACAATTAGAAGGAGAAACTTTTGCGATGGCTTTGGGGCAGATTTATACTTTTGGACCAACATTTAGGGCTGAAAACTCAAATACTTCGCGTCACTTAGCGGAATTTTGGATGATTGAGCCAGAAGTGGCGTTCAATGATTTGAATGACAACATGGACTTGGCTGAAGATTTTATTCAGTACGTGATAAAATATGCATTGGACAAATGTCCGGAAGATTTGAAATTCTTAGAAGGCCGTTTACTAGAAGAAGAAAAATCAAAACCACAAGCGGAGCGCAGCGAAATGGCTTTGCTAGAAAAATTGAATTTTGTTTTAGAGAACAATTTCAAACGCGTTTCGTATACTGAAGCTATTGATATTTTAAGAGATTCTACACCAAACAAAAAGAAAAAATTCAACTATATCATCAACGAATGGGGTGCTGATTTACAAAGTGAGCACGAGCGTTACTTAGTTGAAAAACACTTTAAATGTCCTGTAATCTTGTTTGATTATCCAGCCAATATCAAAGCATTTTATATGCGTTTGAACGAAGACGGAAAAACTGTTCGCGCTATGGATATCCTTTTCCCTGGAATTGGAGAAATCGTAGGTGGATCACAAAGAGAAGAACGTTTTGATGTTTTGGTAGAAAAAATGAAAGCCTTAGGAATTGACGAAGAAGAATTATGGTGGTACTTAGACACTCGTAGATTCGGATCAGCGGTTCACTCTGGTTTTGGACTTGGGTTTGAAAGATTGGTATTGTTTGTAACTGGAATGACTAACATTCGTGACGTAATTCCGTTCCCAAGAACACCAATGAATGCGGAATTTTAATTAAAAGATTCTAAGGTTCTAAGCCACAAAGGTTCAAAGTTTAAAAATAGAAAAACAAAAAATAATTATAATTCGTCAAAATACATTACTTAGTAACTTTGTTACTCAGTAACTCAGTACCTTTTTTTATGCTAAAGCAATTCTTAAATTTAAAATTATCACAAAAATTATCTCCACAGCAAATTCAGCTGATGAAGTTAATTCAATTGCCTACGCAAGCTTTTGAACAACGTTTACTCGAAGAAATGAACGAGAATCCGGCACTCGAATCCGGAAAAGAAGAAGATGATTACGAGAAGGACGAGTTTGAAAACGAAGATTACGATGATTATGATGATGCCGAATCAGAACGAATTGATGCTGAAGATATCAATATTGATGAATATTTAAGCAACGACGAAACACCTGATTATAAAACTCAGGCCAACAATTATAGCGATGATGATGAAGAGCGCGAAACACCTTTTGCCGCGCCAATAAGTTTTCACCAAGATTTAATCAATCAGTTGAACACCTTTATCTTGAATGATGAGGAGCGCGAAATTGCTGAATTCCTGGTAGGAAGTATTGATGATATGGGTTACATCCGCAGGAGTATTCCAGACATGGTAGATGATATGGCATTTACACAAGGCATTTACACCGACGAAAAAATGGTGCAAAAAATGCTTCATGTGATTCACGAATTAGAACCCGCAGGTGTAGGCGCACAAGATTTGCAGGAATGTTTGTTGTTACAACTAAAGCACAAAACACCAACGGAATCGGTGGATTTGGCTATTGATATTATCGAAAATCAATTTGATGCTTTTACAAAAAAACATTACGATAAACTGCTGCAAAAGTACGGCGTATCGAATGAACAATTGAAAAAAGCCATTCACGAGATTGAGAAACTAAATCCAAAACCAGGCAACTCATTTACAGGAAACAATAAAGTAACCGAAAATGTAGTTCCTGATTTTGCCATTAGAATTATAGATGGTGAACTGGAATTGACTCTAAACGGCCGTAACGCACCATCACTACACGTTTCAAAAGATTATCAGGAAATGATGCAAACCTATAAGGATTCTCGCGACAAATCTACACAACAAAAAGAAGCTGTTCAATTCATCAAACAAAAACTGGATTCGGCTAAATGGTTTATTGATGCCATTCGTCAGCGTCAAGAAACTTTGTTTGTTACCATGAATGCTATTATGCATTATCAAGAAGAATTTTTTCTAGATGGCGATGAAACCAAACTGAAACCAATGATTTTAAAAGACATTGCTGATATGGTAGGTCTTGATATTTCAACCATTTCACGCGTAGCCAACAGTAAATATGTGGAGACTCCGTACGGCACCAAATTGATCAAAGAATTTTTCTCAGAAGCGATGAAGAATGATCAAGGTGAAGACGTTTCGACATTGGAAATTAAAAAAATTCTACAAAACACTATTGAAGAAGAAGACAAGAAAAAACCATTGCCAGACGATCAATTAGCCGAAATCCTTAAAGAAAAAGGCTATCCAATTGCGAGAAGGACCATTGCAAAATACAGAGAACAGCTCGATATTCCGGTAGCAAGGATGAGGAAGAAGATGTAGAATTTTGGTTTAAAGTAAATAAAAAAGGGAAATTTGTATTGAAACAAATTTCCCTTTTTTATGAGAGTATAGTCACTATTATTTTTTCTCTTGATCTTTCCGCATCGCATGATAATACGCCGCTCGGCTCAAAGGTTCATATTCTTGAGTTTCACCTAGCATAACTAATTTATCATTGTCCGTTTTTCTAAAACTATAATGTGCTAAATTTCCAGTACGCGTACAAACGGCGTGTACTTTTGTAACATATTCTGCCGTGGCCATCAAAGCGGGCATAGGCCCAAAAGGGTTTCCTTTAAAATCCATATCCAATCCCGCAACAATAACACGAATGCCTTGGTTGGCCAAATCATTGCACACTTTTACAATTTCATCATCAAAAAATTGCGCTTCATCAATACCCACAACATCGCAACCTTGTGCCAAAATCGAGATATTGGCTGCAGCAGGAACGGGAGTAGAACGAATTTGGCTCGCATCATGTGATACTACCATTTCCTCGTCATAACGCGTATCGATTGCTGGTTTGAAAATTTCTATTCGTTGTTTAGCAAATTGCGCCCTTTTTAAACGACGAATTAATTCTTCGGTTTTACCCGAAAACATCGAGCCACAAATGACTTCGATCCAACCAAACTGCTCTTTGTGATTTACTGTATTTTCGAGAAACATTTTGTATTTTTCTGACTTAAAAAATGAATAGTTTTTATTACTTTGTACTGAATAAACGACCTAAAAATTTTATACTTTTACGTCGTTTCAAAAGTATAAAAATTAAATCAAAACGAGGTTTTGCTAAGACTTATTTCAAAAAAATAAAACATCCAAAAGCAACGCCCCTCATTATCAGACTATTTATACAAGCACATCAAATCAAAATAAAAATTTTCCGCCTAAACCCTTATAATTGAAATTGTTATGAAAAAAAAATTGGAAGCCGATTTAATCAGCATTGCGCACCGAATATTACAGCTCAAAAATAAATCTGACATCAATCAATTGTATCTGGAAACGCAGAAATTATATGAAAAATTAACGGTTTTACAATTTGTAGAAAACCACTTTAGCGAGGCCAAACCTACTATTGGTTTAACTGAAGTAAGTCAAGAATTAGAAGCCATTTTTAATGAAAAAACTGCTGAAAATAAAACCATTCCTGCGGTTACAACTCTTACAGCACCAGAAGCAACAATCGAAGAAACAGTAATAGAAACAGTTGAAGAAGAACCATCAATTGTTGAGCTTGAAGCAGAAAACGAGACTGACTCGTTTGAAGAGGAGCAAGAAGAAACAGAAGTTGCAATTGAACACGAACCAGCAGTTTCAGAAATCGATACCGAATTAACATTTGAACCTGAATTGGAAGCAGAAGTTCCTGAAGTTGCACCAACTACTGATTTTACTCCATCATTTAGCTTTCTTGCAGATGAAGTAGAAGACGCTCCACTCGAAAACACAAAAAAAGCAGAAGCCGTTCAAATTTCCTTTGAAGATTTATTAGGGGGTAATTACCACGACACTTTGTTTGTAAAAAAAACCGAAACAAGCCAAAGCAATCCTGCAGTACCAACAAGTCCTGAAGCCGAAAAAAAGACTGTTATAATGCCAGAGGTTGAGGTAGATACGATCACTACAGCTCCAGAAAAAACAGAGAGCAAAAGTGTTTCCTTGAATGACATGTTGGCAAAAGGGATAAATATTGACTTAAACGACCGCTTGGCCTTTATCAAACATTTGTTTGCAAACAGTAGTGATGATTACAATCGGGTTTTGAGTCAAATCAATACTTTTAAAACATTCTACGAAACAAGAGATTTTGTACAAGAAATGGTGAAACCTGACTATAACAATTGGGAAGGTAAACAAGAATACGAAGACCGTTTTATGGAAATCATCGAGAAAAAATTCTTGTAATTTCAATTTCCATTTATTTACGCATTCCTAATTAGGAAACAATAATCTACTATGTCAAAATTATATATCGTTCCTACGCCCATTGGTAATCTTGAAGACATGACTTTTCGAGCCATTCGAATATTAAAAGAAGTTGACCTGATTTTAGCCGAAGACACACGTACGAGCGGCAAACTGTTGAAGCATTTTGAAATTGGCACGCACATGCACAGCCATCACATGCACAACGAACACAAAACAGTCGAGAATCTTATCGCCCGATTACAAGCTGGCGAAAACATCGCTTTAATCTCTGATGCAGGAACACCAGCCATTTCTGACCCTGGTTTTTTGCTTACAAGAGCATGCGTTGAACATGGTATTGCGGTTGAATGTTTGCCTGGCGCTACTGCATTTGTACCAGCATTAGTCAATAGCGGACTGCCTAATGATAAGTTTGTTTTTGAGGGTTTTTTACCTGAAAAAAAGGGCCGTCAAACGCGTTATTTGACATTAGCCGAGGAGACACGAACCATGATTTTATATGTTTCACCACATAAATTGGTAAAAACTCTCGCTGAATTTAGTACCTATTTTGGCGAAGACCGACAAATTTGTGTTTCAAGAGAATTATCAAAACTACACGAAGAAAATGTTCGTGGCACCGTGAAAGAAGTTACCGCTCATTTTGAAAAAACAGCACCGAGAGGTGAAATTGTTGTTGTGGTAGCGGGCAAAACGGCAATTAAAGAACCTAAAAAAAGTAAATTTTCGGACCAAAGTGAATCATGAATAAAAAGAAAGTAATCCTTATCGGGGCAGGACTTACGGGTTTGTACACCGCTTATTTACTACTTGAAAAAGGTTTTGATGTCGAAATCATAGAGGCTCGCGATCGTGTAGGCGGACGCATTCATACGATCACAAGTAGCACTCCCGTTACCATGGAAATGGGCGCTACTTGGTTTAGCAACCAACATACCCATCTGGTTGCTTTATTGCAAGAATTACAAATTCCGTATTTTAGACAGCATACCAAAGGAATTTCATTATTCGAAACCATGTCATTTGTGCCTCCGCAGAAGTTTGAAATATCTGATGCTGAAGAACCTTCGTTTCGAATTGAAGGCGGCACTAACGTTTTGATTAATCGCTTGGTATCATTGTGCGCTGCGGCAACAATTAAAACCGGTCAAACAGTGACCACAATTCAAGAACAAGAAAGTCAGATTACTGTAACCACCAGTAACGGAACCGTTTTTACAGCCGATTATGTCATCAGTACTATTCCACCCAATTTACTCATTAACACAGTAAAATTTGAGCCTGCACTGACTGAAAATCTGATGCAGCTGGCTCGTAAAACTCATACTTGGATGGGCGAAAGCATTAAATTTGCCGTGGCTTACAAAACTCCATTTTGGCGCGAGGCAAATTATTCGGGAACTTTGTACAGTCAAGCAAGTATCATTCAAGAAATGTACGACCACAGCACTGCCACGGCTACAGGATTTGCATTAAAAGGTTTTTTAAACGCAGGCACAGCAGTACTCTCATCTCAAGAAAGGCAGCAAAAAGTAATTGCGCAATTAACTAGTTTATTTGGACCTAAAGCCTCAGCAATCGAAGGCTATTATGAAACTGTTTGGCGAAACGAATCTTTGACTTTTCACCCATACGATCAACTTGTTTTGGCACACCAAAATAATGGGCATCAAGCCTACCAACAAAGCCAGTTTAACGGAAAACTATGCCTTTCTGGCTCCGAAACAGCGCAACAACATCCTGGTTACATGGACGGAGCACTTGCTGCTGCAAAAAAAATTTCATCTCAATTTTAATATATTTCAGATCATGACTATTGAAGCTTTTTTAGAAAAATTACATACAACACCACAATCAATCGCATTTGCAGATACTATAGCAGTTATTGAAGCTCACTATGATTTTACTCCAACCGCCTTTGAAAACGGTACACAGCACAATGCCGCTGGCGAGAATTCAGGTTCGTGTAAGCTTTTGGCTTTCGCCGAAATGCACCAACTAAGTCCAGAAGCTACTTTAGCTTGTTTTGGAGCGTATTATTTTGAAGAAGTTTTAGGAGATCCAAATGGAACCAACCACCAAAACATTCGTAATTTCATGAAAACAGGTTGGGATGGCGTTGCTTTTTACGGAAGTCCATTAGTTGCAAAATAAAACTATAATCCGATTTCAAGTCGACTGTAATGCGTTCAAGATTACAAAATTTATAACACCAATTTATTATTCAGAATAAGTATGCGTTGGACACTAAAACCAAAACCGCCGCAAGAAACAGTAACTGCATTGGCTAGAGCACTTAATGTAGAAGAATTTGTGGCCACTTTACTCGTTCAGCGCGGCATTACTACTTTTGAAGAAGCCAAGGCTTTTTTTAGACCAAGTCTAGAACATTTACACGATCCATACTTGATGAAAGATATGGACAAAGCCATTGCACGTATCGAAAAAGCTATTGAGGAAAACGAAAACATACTGGTTTTTGGTGATTATGATGTGGATGGAACAACAGCGGTATCACTCGTCTCCTCCTATCTACGGTCATTTTATCCTAATGTTGCCACTTATATTCCGGATCGTTATGACGAAGGTTACGGAGTATCGTTTAAAGGAATTGACTTTGCAGAGGATAACGGTTTTACACTTATTATTGCTTTAGATTGCGGTATTAAATCAATCGATCACGTGGCTTACGCCAAAAACAAAGGCATTGATTTTGTCATTTGTGACCACCACAGACCAGGCGATACCCTACCCGATGCAGTAGCAATACTTGATCCCAAACGAGACGATTGTAATTATCCGTATGATGAATTGTGTGGTTGCGGTATTGGATTCAAGCTCATTCAAGCACTAGGCGCCAATAGGAATCAAACCGTAACTGATTTAACGGAATATCTTGATCTAGTAGCTGCTGCCATTGCTGCAGACATTGTCCCGATGACCGGAGAAAACAGAGTTTTGGCACATTTTGGATTGCAAGTTATCAATAGTAATCCGAGACCGGGAATCAAAGCCATCATCCACCAATTAAAAAAACAAACTTTAGATATTACGGATGTGGTCTTTATTATTGCTCCGCGCATCAATGCTGCCGGCCGCATCAAACATGGTAATCATGCCGTCGAATTGTTAACCGAATTTGATTTTGAACAAGCACAACAGTTTGCCTCAGAAATTGAAGCTTATAACGCGGAACGCAAAGATTTAGATAAGTACATCACCAAAGAGGCCCTGCAGCAAATCATTGAAAATGACGAAACGGAGCGCTTTACCACCGTTGTTTTTCAAGAAGGTTGGCATAAAGGAGTTATCGGAATTGTAGCTTCGCGCTTAATTGAAACCTACTATCGACCGACATTAGTTTTTACCAAAAGTGGAGACAAATATGCTGCTTCGGCACGTTCCGTAAAAGGATTTGATGTGTATAATGCCCTTGAATCTTGTGCCGAACATTTAGAACAATTTGGTGGTCACATGTATGCTGCCGGCATGACTTTAAAAGAAGAAAACTACGAATCGTTTAAAAATGCGTTCGAAAATGAGGTCAAACAAACCATTCCACCCGAATTATTGGTCCCTGAAATTACCATCGATGCCGAAATTGATTTTAACGACATTACGCCCAAACTGATTCGGATTTTAAAACAATTTGAACCTTTCGGGCCACAAAATATGACTCCCGTATTTTTAACCAAAAACGTAAAAGATACTGGCTACGGCAAGTCAATGGGTAAAGAGGACGAACACATTCGCCTTTTTGTGAAACAAAATCATTCTGCTGGCGTTGCGGCAATAGGATTTAATCTTGGTGCTAAATTAGATATTACTTCACATCAAAAACCCTTTCAGGCTGTTTATTGCATTGACGAAAACGAATGGAACGGCACCGTTACAACCCAATTGCGATTAAAAGATATTAAAGCATAACACCATGACTACTACCAAAACTGATCCTTACGCAGCGCTCCGTTACAAAGAATTTACTATTTTTTTATTCCTGCGTTTTGCCATGGTATTTGGTTGGTCGATGCAATTTATCATTATCGAATGGGCAGTTTATAGTTTGACTAAAAACCCGCTATCATTGGGGATTATTGGCTTAATGGAAGTAATTCCCGCTATAACGATGGCATTGTTCGCCGGACATATTGTAGATCAAAAGGAAAAAAAAGGGCTACTTGTAAAATGCATTTTAGGTTTTGCAGTTATTAGTTTAGGCCTATTCTTATGTACTTTACCCTCAATTACAAAAGATATATCTAAGACGACCTTGTTGTATTTCATTTACTTTTTGGTGTTTTTGGGCGGTGCCGTCCGTGCCTTCTTAGGTCCAACCATTTTCTCTTTGTTGGCTCTTATCGTTCCCAAAAAAATATATCCCAATGCAGCAACTTGGAGTAGTTCTGTTTGGCAAATAAGTTCTGTACTTGGGCCGGCTGTAGCTGGTTTTTCGATCAATTGGTTCGGAGTACCAAGTTCGATGGCAGTGGTACTTTTTTGCTCTGTACTTGCTTTGCTTGCGTTAACTCAAATAGCAACAAAGCCAATTTTGAATCCGAAAATTGGTGAGCCTATCATGGATAGCTTGAAAGAAGGGGTACGATTTGTATTTACCAACAAAACCATTTTGGGTGCTTTGTCATTGGATATGATTGCCGTTCTATTTGGTGGTGCCGTAGCGCTGTTACCTATTTTTGCACAAGATATTTTGAAAGTAGGACCACAAGGCTTTGGTGTGTTGCGCGCCGCACCGGCAGTTGGCGCCTTTTTAATGTTGATTCTTTCGGCTTACATTCCGTTTACAAAAAATGCAGGAATCAAATTATTGCTCGCCGTATTTGCCTTTGGACTGTGTATGATCGTTTTTGGATTATCCTCTGTTTTTTGGATTTCGGTTGTCGCTTTGTTTTTAAGTGGTCTTTTTGATGGAATTTCAGTTGTGATCAGACAAACCATTTTACAATTAAAAACACCGGATTCGATGCGAGGCCGTGTGGCAGCAGTGAATTCAATTTTTGTAGGATCCTCAAACGAATTAGGCGCTTTTGAAAGTGGATTGACCGCAAAACTCATGGGCACTGTAAACGCTGTAGTGTTTGGTGGCGTAATGACTTTGGTAACAGTATTCTTTACAGGAGCGGTATCACCTACTTTCAGAAAATTAGACCTGCAAAAAGATGTCGAAGACCATGAAGAAAGCGAGGCATAAGTCTTCTTGCCCAAGCGCTTCCTTACTAATGTAATTTTAAGTCTTTTTTACAATTTATTATTTAGAATTATTTTAAATAATAATTATCTTTGTAAAAAAGAGTAGCTCATGCACGACATCAAAACAATTTATCAGAACCATTTAGGCACCGCATTTTATTGGAAAAAAGGAGATCAACTTCTTTCAGATCGCGTACAAGTCATTTTTAAAGACATGGGTTTTTACTATACTACGCAAGAATTACAATTGTTTGCCAATTGTATTCAAGATAGTTTTGAAAACAATAAAACGTGTGTAAATTGCGAGTTTCAGCAACAATGCCATCGTTTTTTATTAAAAACACCAAATTCTCAAATAGATTTGGCGGTGACTATGACTGAACTTTCAGCGGTGAAAGACTTGGTAATGGGAACTTTGTTTACTATTGATTTAGAAAAATATGTATTCAGAGAAGGAATGAACTAGAGAATTGGTTTATTTGACAAAAATGCAAAATACAAAAGACATTTTTTTCTCTAAATTTTCTTTCATTCAATTTTATTAGTCCGTTTTTCATTTTGTATTCTAAAATAAGAAATTGCAAAAAATACAGTTGCAACTATCATTTTGGTGTACGATTTTTTATTAATTTCAAAAGAGAATCCATCTAAATCGAAAGATAATAATCCTACAGTGAACAAAACAATTCCTGAATAAATAAAAAACTTGGTTACTTTATTTTCGGTTTTCATCATTTAAATTTTATTAAATAATCTCTAATTTTTCTTACTTCAAATATACAGAAAAAGAATAACCAAAAGCCTCTAAAGTTAGTTAACTGTTGACAAACAAATGCATAGAATTACAATTTTGAAAATCATCAAAATTATTTAGTACTTTTTGATCTCAAAATTCTCGCCATCAAAAACACCGTAGGTAAAATACACAATCCAATCGCCAAGGTTTACGTATTCGGCATTATCGCCGACAGATACTTTCATTGGTAAGTGACGGTGGCCAAAAATAAGGTAATTATAGTGTTTGGTTTGCAATTTTTTCTTGGAATAAAGAATGAGCCATTCGTTGTCTTCGCCAAGAAATTTTACATCTTCATCGCCTGAAATCAGTTTGTTTTTTACAGAAAGGTACTGTGCTAATTTCACGCCAATATCCGGATGTAACCATCTGAAAAGCCATTTGAAAAACGGATTGGTAAAAATCTTTTTCATGCGTTTGTATCCTAAATCGCCAGGGCCTTTCCCATCACCATGTCCGATTAAAAAGGTTTTATTACCAAAAGTATACTCTTGATTGTCATGAAAAACGGGGATATTCAATTCTTTTTGGAAATAATCAGCCATCCATAAATCGTGGTTGCCCACAAAAAAATAAATAGGAATTCCGCTGTCGCGAATTTCGGCTAACTTACCCAAAACACGAACAAATCCTTTGGGAACAACAGTTTTATATTCGAACCAAAAGTCAAATAAATCACCTAACAAAAAAATCGCTTCGGCATCCTTTTTTACTTCGTCTAGCCAAGCCACAAACTTTTGTTCTCGGGGAAAACTCAACTCAGGCGTTGGCGCACCAAAATGCTGATCAGAGGCAAAATAAATCTTTTTGTTAGGAGGTACAGTCATGAAAACGGCCTAAATATTAAATATTGTCGCTAGCAAACCACTCTGCAAAAGACGATTCTGTTTCTTGTAATTTCAATGAGAAAAGTGCAATTCCATCTGGAAGTCTGTTGCTGATGCGTTTTGCAAAATCAATAACCATGTTCTCACTCGTAGGTTGGTAATCAACAAGAATTACGTGATGACCACGATTGATAAGCTCATTGGCCAAATCAATATGTGGTGTGGTACCGTTAAAGACTGTGGCGTGATCGAATTGATCAACGATTTCTTCTTTTACAATTTTCTTTAAATCCGTGAAGTCAATTACCATTCCGAATTTTACATTAGAACGATCTGTGATTGGCGTTCCTATTACGGTTACTGACAATTTGTAACTGTGTCCGTGTACGTTTTTGCATTTGCCATCGTAACCATACAAGGCATGCCCGGTCTCGAAACTAAATTGTTTTGTAATTCTGATATTGCTCATCGGAGTTTAATTTTGAGGCAAATTTAGTGATTTTTTGACTTGTAGTAAAAGCTTTGTTCAGCAAACCAGTTTAATACCAATAAAACCAAAAATTAAAAAAAACATATCGTAGTAAAGCGCGTTAAATCCGACCAAAATTTACAATAAATTAACATACCGATTGCGTTGTCAATATTATTAGTAATATATTTGGCTTTCAAATATTTGAACACAAATAGGATCATTTTGTCTACTCAATATTAGTACAAAATCTATTATGATTTAATTATTTGAATAAAACTAACTAACACTTATTTATTACTTTTTCTATGAAAAAAACTTTACTCAAAAATGTTTTGTTTGTGTTACTCACCTTTTTGGGCTTGAGCCTGAGTTCATCACTTAACGCACAAACTACCTACACGTGGAACCAAACAGGTAGCGCCTCTTTTGGTCTTGCAGGAAACTGGTCTCCAAGCAGAGATACGCCAGCAGCAAATGATATTTTAGTTTTCAATAACGGTGCTACAACTACCGTAACTGATGTACCTACACAAACCATAGGAGGTCTTACAGTTACAGCAAACACTAATGTAACATTAAACACATCAGCTACACCCGCAAAAATACTAACTATCACTAACGGTCTAAGTGGAGCAGATTTTTCTGTTGAAAGTGGCTCTCAACTTAACGTGGCCATTACAGGAGGTGCTTTCCCTTTGACTATTGCTATTGGCACAGGAGCAACTGGAATCGTTGCCGGTTCTATGACATTTTCAAGCGCAACAGCAAATACTACAAACACCATAACTGCTGCTGATGCAAGTGGTTTAACTTTTACAAATGGTGCAACACTTACGCAAAGTACAAATAGTACAGGTAACATTTTTGGTAATGGAACAAGCAACAGTGTTATATTTGCAAGTGGATCTACTTTTATTCAGGCCGCTGGTTCAAACCCTTTTCAAAAAACGCAACCTGCATCAGTAGTAGTTTTTCAAACAGGAAGTTTATTTAAATTAATTGCAAATCAAGCTCCTGCTTTTTCTGGAAGAACCTATGCAAACCTTGAAATTGCAGCAACTGGATTTAGTCAAAGTTCTACCGGAACAGGGGCTTTATCAATAGACAACCTTACAATAACCACAGGGGCTCTCAACATAAATCTTACCTCAGCAGTTTCAATAAAAGGAAATATTAATGTAGCTACAGGGCAAACATTGACTTTTAGTCCTGCAACTGCAGCTGGATCTTTAACATTTAATGGTGCAACAGCGCAAACCATCAATAACGCAGGAACACTTACTTTTACCGCAAATACAAATGCAATCATAGCAAATACAAACGGAGTTACTTTTAACCAATCTCAAACATTGTTAGGAAGTACTACTGTAAATGCTGGGGCTACATTAGCAACAAACGGAACCCTTACACTTTCAGGCACACCTTCTATCAATGGGACACTACGATTAAATTCAACTGGATTACTTTCAGGTGCTACTCCTACTTATGGTACTGCGTCAAGTCTAGTATACAATAGCGTTATTGGCGGTGCCAATGTAGGAAACGAATGGACTGGGAATGCAACTACAGCTGGGGCTGGGATTCCAAACAATGTGACTCTAAACAGCAGTAGCATCAACATCAACAGCAATAGAGGTCTTGCTGGTAATTTAACCATTGACTCTGGAAGTACAGTAACAGTTAAATCAGGAAATAATCTTTCTGTGGCAAATAATTTATTTAATAACGGTACAGAATCTTCATTCGTTCTCGAAAATAATACAAATCTTATCCAAAATGGGACTACCAATACTAATACTGGCGCTATAACTATCAACCGAAACGGAGCTTCACTAATGCTTTTAGATTACAGTTTATGGTCTTCACCAGTAAGCGGTCAAAAATTAAAAGCTTTTTCACCTAATACATTAGATAATCGTTTTTATACTTATAATCCAACTACAAACATTTATGTACCAGTAGCTGCTCCAGCGACTACTGATTTTGCCTCAGGAAATGGATACTTAATTCGTGTTCCAAATGATCATCCTACCACTCCAACAATTTGGAGCGGAATCTTTAGAGGGGTTCCAAACAATGGAAACATCTCTGTTTCTGGTTTGACTTCAGGAACTTTTAATGCTGTAGGAAATCCTTATCCATCTACCATCAGTGCCGATGCTTTTATCACTGCTAATAACCTTACAGAACCGTTGTATTTTTGGAGAAAAACAAATGCTGCTACAGGAACTGCATACGCCACTTACACAATGGCAGGAGCTGTAGGAACACCAGGTAATGGCGGAATCACGCCTAATGGAACTATTCAAGTAGGACAGGGATTTATTGTAAAAACAAATTCAAATTCAATTGCATTTGCTAATACAATGCGTACTGCCAATACTGCAAACCAAATACTTAGAACTGCTACAATAGAGAAAAACAGAATTTGGTTAAACCTTTCTAAAGGTAATGAACCAGTAAACCAAATGATGGTTGCTTACATGGATGGCGCAACTAGCGAAATTGACAATACATTAGACGGAAGATACATCAATGATAATGAAACTGCTCTAACCAGCTCTTTAAAAGGAGAAGAATTTGTTATTCAAGCCAAAGGATTACCATTTGATTCTAGTGACATTGTTCCTTTAAGTTTTAAAACAGAACTTGCAGGTAGTTTTACCATTGCAATAGACAAGGTAGACGGTTTGTTTTTAGGCAACCAAGAAATTGTACTTAAAGATTTAAAATCAGGAACGGAGCAAAACCTTAAAACAGGTTCATACACATTTACCAGTGAAGCGGGAACTTTTAAAAACCGTTTCGAAATTGCTTTCAAAAACAACCAAACTTTAGATATCAACACTCCTAACTTTGATGAAAATAGCGTAATTGTCTTCAATCAAAACGGAACATTAAACGTTTCTACAGTACAAAATAAAATCAAAAGCATCCGTGTTTTTGACATGAGAGGCGTTTTAATTACAGAACAAAAAGACGTAAATGCAAATTCAGCCATTATCAAAAATGTCACTGCAAACAAACAAGCTGTTCTTATCCAAATTACTTCAGAGGATAATAAAACTGTAACTAAAAAGGCTATTTTTTAGGCTGTAGCCAATAAAAAATAGATACAAGAATTAAAATTTTAAAATTAAATCATGAAAAACATAGTAATACAATTTTATATCGTTGCTTTTTTTATACTCTCTAGCGTTACCATGCTAGCACAAACTCCAGGAGACACTGATGGTACAACCGATGGTCTAGAAGGAGCTGATGCTCCTGCAGCACCAATAGATGACTACCTTTTGCCAATGGCACTTGTAGCTATTTTTGCGGGGTATAAATATTCTAAAAGCACTGCTCAAAAATCGGTTTAATTAGAATAAATTCTGAAACTGCAAACCAATAAAAACCCCCGAAAAATAATTTTCGGGGGTTTTGCTATTTTTAATTAAGTGCCAAAGCATGAATTAGAATGAGACTTTATTTCATTCTATTTTTTAAACTGTGCCAAAGCATTTTTAGTAAACTCAGACAAAACCAAGTTCCAGAAATGCTGGCGCGCTCTAATAAAAGTGTATCCCAGTTTTCGGTTCCTTCCCAAAGCACTTTTTTCATTTCAAATAATGCCTCCGGATTGTAACTCGCTAATTTGCTGCTAAACGAAGCAATGGCAGCGTCAAGTTCTTGTTGCGTGGTATAGGTTGCTGCGTACAAACCTTTGGCAACAGCCCAATCAGCCGACTTCCATTCGTGAGCAGCAAGTGTCATTTCGGACATAGCAGTTTTACCAATTTTACGGGAAACAGCTGGTTCAATAACAAACGGACCTATGCCGATTGCCAATTCAGAGAGTTTTATAGCTGCCGAAGTAGATGCTAAAACATAATCACAAGCCGCGGCAATACCAACTCCACCACCCACTGCTTTGCCATGTACGCGACCAATAATCAACTTTGAGCAGGAACGCATGGCATTGATAAGATGGGCAAAACCAGAGAAAAAATGGGCTCCTTCTGCTTCATTGGATACTGCCAAGAGTTCATCAAATGAGGCACCTGCACAAAAAGCGCCTTCGCCCTCACTTTGAATTACAATTACAGATACCTCTGGATTGGTACTCATTGCCGTTAAAGCTTCAGTTAATTGATCTAGTAAAACTCTTGGGAACGAATTGCTTGCAGGATGGCCAAATGTAAGTGTTGCAACTGCTGCGTTGATAGTTGTAGTAAGCGAACCTGTAGACGGTATTGATGACATAGGGATTTTTTAGGGTAAAGTTAAAAAAACTACCGCATGATTTCAATTTTTGAGAAAAAGGAGTGGATTTGTTTTTTGGAAATTTGTTTTTTGGATAATTAAAATCATATATTTGCGACAAGATTGGGGGATTAGCTCATTTGGCTAGAGCGCTTGCCTGGCAGGCAAGAGGTGACCGGTTCGAATCCGGTATTCTCCACAATTACAATTAAGCCTTACAGAAATGTGGGGCTTTTTTAATTTAAGGCCTATGTTTTATACTTATATTATTTTTTCTAAGACTTTGGATAAATATTATACTGGATCCTGTGAAAATATTCAAAATAGACTTAATGATCATTTAAATAGTAGAAGTGCTTATACAAAAGTCGCTAAAGATTGGATATTAGTTTATCTTGAAATTTTTGATTCTCGTTCATTAGCTACAAAAAGAGAAATGGAAATCAAAAAGAAAAAAAGTAAAAAATATATTGAATTTTTAATAGCCAATAAATCATTTGAATAGAGCGTCCCGAAAGCATTCGGGAAGATGACTGGTTCGCATCTGGTATTCACCACAAACAAAAACCGCAACAACTTTCAAGTTATTGCGGTTTTTTTATGTCTGTATTAAATTTCAAAAAATTATTTACCATAATCGACCTTGCCAACAGAGCGCATGATTCTTACGATTTTAGTTTTGCGATTGTTAATGTACGACGACGAACTTGTTGCGGAATACTTTCGTGGGTTTGGCAATATTGCAGCTATCCCGGCAGCTTGTTTCGGCGTCAAGCTTGAAGCTCCTTTGCGGTACCAATGTTCGGCGGCGGCTTGAGCACCATATACTCCATTCCCCATTTCGATGCTGTTTAAGTATACTTCCATTATGCGTTCTTTGCCCCAAATAAGCTCAATTAAAACAGTAAAATAAGCTTCGAGACCTTTGCGCAGATAGCTACGCCCCTGCCATAAAAAAACGTTTTTGGCCGTTTGTTGCGAAATTGTACTTCCACCTTTAATTCTTCGGCCACGTTCATTGCTTTTATAGGCTTTTTGCATGGCTACAAAATCAAAACCGTTGTGTTTTAAAAAAGTACCATCCTCGCTGGCAATTACTGCTTTTTGCAAATTCATTGATAAATATTCAATAGGTTCCCAGTCGTGACTGAAATACACTTCTTTGTCTGAGAACTTATTTTCGATAGCACGAATAACCATTAACGGCGTAAAATAAACCGGAACAAATTTGTATAACACAACAAAGAAAATAGAAATACCAAAAAACCAAAGCAAAGCCTTTACCAAAAAATTTCTGAGTTTTGATTGCCAAGTACTCGTTTGTTTCTTGCTAGTTTGTCTTGATTTTTTTGGTGCTATTTTGGTTCCCATTATACTAAATCTGCTAATTCTGTTCCTATTAAACTGCCTATTGCTACTCCCATTCCGCCCAAACGCACGCCACAATACACATGATTTGATAGTTGCGATACAATTGGTTTTTTACTATTTCCCATTCCCATAATACCGCTCCATCGATGAGCAATTTCAAAGTCATACTGCGGCAAAATTACTTCTTTTAGCAATTGTTCCAATTTTTTTTGTACAATTTCTGTTTGCCCTAGTTGCGAGGTATTTTCGGTTTCAAAATCTAAGTTTCTGCCTCCGCCTAACAATATTCTATCGCCAATGTTTCGGAAATAATAATACCCTTTATCCAGGTGAAAAGTCCCTTTAATATCCAAATTGGGAATAGGTTGCGTAATTAACACTTGAGCACGCGCAGGCTGCACAGCTCCTTGAGTTAGCGAATTGGCAAAACCATTAGTAGCAAATAAAAGTTTTTGAGTGACAAAACTAAAATCGCCCAGCGCTACTTCTACTCCACTTTCTAAATCTGTATAGGCCGTAACTGTTTGTTGGTTTAGAATCAGAATATCATTTGCAATTGCTTTTTTTAGTAACGCTTGCATCATATTACCAGTATCAATTTGTGCTTCGAACGGGTTATATACCACATAATCTTGTACGCCTTGAAATCCAAAACGATCCACTTGTTTCACAAAAACATCTACCTTGAAGAGCGGTCTTAAAATTTCGTTTATAAAAGGTAGCTTCGAAATACATTCTTGATAGGTACTTTCATCATCTTGTAAAAACAACTCATAACCTCCAAAAGGTTTAAAGTCAATTGCGGCATCTCCCAAATTTTTACGAAGAAGCTGTAAGCCTTGCCAACGTTTTTGAATGAGTTGAATCACCTCTTCTTCGGTATGAGAATGCAAATCATCTATAATCTCCGAAATACTTCCAAAGCAGGCAAAACCAGCATTCTTAGTACTGGCGCCTTGTGGCAACATTCCTTTTTCTAAAACTAGAATTTTACTCTCTGGAAATCTTTCACGCAAGCGCAACGCAGCATGCAAACCCACGATTCCGCTACCTACGATGGTATAATCTACTTTTGTAAACCAATTTTTCAATTCCCAATAACTCAAATCCATTTTCGAAATTTTTTATAAAAATAATACTTTTTTGAGGCTAATTACAGGAAAGAATTTATCTTTAACTGGAGCTTATCTACAAAAAAGTAACACATTGAACACCAATTTATTCAGCCTTGACTGTATGAATACCCAATAGAAACCGCAGATGAAGCATCTTCAATCGAAAAAAAATGGCTAATTTTAGCATCCAAAAATAATTATTCGAATGAAAAAAATACTGCTTCTCCCTTTATTAATGTTGAGTTTAAATACTATGGCACAAAATGTAATGACACCTGAATTGCTCTGGAAATTGGGCCGCGTAACTCCATTAGGTTTATCAAAAGATGGTAAAAACATAGTTTACCAAGTGAGTACTCCTGATGTTGCTGCTAACAAATCCGTTACCAAACGATACGCCATCCCGGTAGGTGGTGGCACTGCCGTGGAATTAGAGTCGACAACAGCAATTTTACCCAACAAAAACATTTCGCCAAACGGCCAATACATCGTTTATGACGAAGCCGTTAAGATTGAAAATGTTCACGGAAAAGATTTTTATCCCGCTTTGCAAAAGTCTGACGTACAAATTTATGATGGTTTGAATTACCGTCATTGGGACAGTTGGAACGAAGGCAGCTACAACCATGTTTTTTACAAAGAAAACAAAGAGGGCGTAACGGGAATTGATATCATGAAAGGCGAAAATTTTGATAGCCCTCAAAAACCTTTTGGTGGCGACGAAGATTATATTTGGTCACCAGATAGCAAGCGCATTGTGTACGTAAGCAAGAAAAAAGCAGGTACTGATTACGCTATTTCAACCGATACTAACTTGTTTGAATACAATTTAGAAACAGGCATAACCACCAATTTAACTGCCGAAAATAAAGGTTATGATACCGCACCACAATTTTCACCAAAAGGGCATTTGACCTATTTAAAAATGAAACGCGATGGTTATGAAGCGGATAAAAATGACATTATCGTTCTTTTTAATTTTACCAAAATGAACTTAACTGCCAATTGGGACGGTAGCGTGGATAGTTTTATGTGGAGTCCGGATGGCAGCAAAGTATATTTTACAGCGGCAGTTGATGGAACCAAACAACTTTTTGAAGTCAACTTTCCGGGCGTTACGCGCATTGCCATCACGGTACGTCAAATTACCAGCGGTGCTTTTGATGTAAATGATTTAGTCGGAGTGAGTGGAGAGACAATAGTAGTCTCAAGAACAGATATGAATCATGCAGCAGAACTCTTCTCGTATCATTTCAAGAAAAAAACTTGGCAACAACTTACGGAAGTTAACACTGCTACATACAAATCATTACAATTAAGTACGGTCGAAAAAAGATATGTTACTACAACAGATGGCAAAAAAATGCTTGTTTGGGTTGTATTGCCACCTAATTTTGATGCTTCAAAAAAATACCCAACCTTATTGTATTGCCAAGGTGGGCCACAATCTGCCTTGACACAATTTTATTCCTACCGTTGGAATTTGCAATTAATGGCTGCAAACGGCTACATTGTTGTAGCACCAAACCGTCGCGGAATGCAAGGGCATGGCGTAGAGTGGAATGAAAAAATTAGTACCGATTGGGGCGGTCAAGTAATGGATGATTACCTAGCAGCAATTGATGATGTGGCTAAAGAAAGTTATGTAGACAAAACTCGTTTGGGTTGCGTGGGCGCTAGTTATGGCGGTTATTCGGCTTTTTACTTGGCAGGAATTCACAACAACCGTTTCAAAACTTTTATTGCTCACGATGGTATTTTTAACACTCAAAGTATGTACGGCACTACTGAGGAAGTGTTTTTTACAAATTGGGATTTTGGAGGGCCGTATTGGGATAAAAATAATGCTGTAGCGCAAAAAGCCTACACGACTTTTAATCCTATCAATTTTGTTGACAAATGGAATACCCCGATTTTGATTATTCAAGGTGGTAAAGATTTCAGAGTGCCAACTGGCCAAGGTCAAGAAGCGTTTCAGGCTGCACAACTTCGTGGTATTAAAAGTAGATTTTTGTATTTTCCCGAAGAAAATCATTGGGTACTAAAACCACAAAATGCACAAGTTTGGCAGTACGAATTTTTTAAATGGCTGAAAGAAACTTTATAAATCAGATAACTATAACCTCACTTTTTGTGGGGTTATTTTTTATAAACAACTCACTATTTGGAATATCTTAACTTAAAAGTGTGTACAAATTTTTAACTTTGAAAAATGGATTTCAAATTAAATTACATCCCTCTTAAAGTGCTATTGGGCTACCTCCTTTTAATACTGTTATTTGGTAGCGTAGCTTGGTTTTTGTACCAAGAAAACCAGCGCTTTTCGACAACAGATAGCAATCCTTCGTCAAGTAATAGTGCCGTTTTACAAGTTAGTAATGTACTTGCTGATTTATACAAAACAGAAAGTATGGGTCGTGCTGCGGTACAATCAGGCCAAAATGGAGATTACAACAACTATTTGAAACAAACCAACGCGCTAACAATCGCAATTGATTCGCTAAAAAAAGCTGTAAATACACCCAAACAAATTAAATTATTAGACAGTGTTCAGGTACTACTATCTAAAAAGACCAAAAATATCCTGAAGTTAAAAGCGATTAAAAGCAAATCAGAAGACGAACAAGCCGTAAGCACTGCCATTACCGATTTAACCAAAATGCAATCGTCATTGCGTAAGTTGCAATTAGAAGATTTTGTACAAAATCCCAATAAAATGGGAGACTACGAGCGTAATGTATTGAAAAAATATGTGGCGTATCTCAATCAAAATATTCCCGACGATAGTACAAATACATTAAGTAAGAAAGAATCCGATTCGATTGTAAGTGTATCCAAAAAACTTTTGAATCAAGTACAAACTAAAACGAATACTAAGAAAAAACTAGTAAGTGCCGAGGAAAAAAAATTACTGCAAAATGAATTGTCCATCTCAGATCAATTGCGTCAAGTTTTGGGCAGTATTGAAAAAGAAATTATTCGCAGCACAGCAAGCAATTATTTAAAAAGAGAAGCCTCTTTACAAAAAACCAACCGAATTGTAACCAGCGCTGCTATTATTGGTTTGATCTTAACCATGGCCTTTTTAATTGCAATTTTGAATGATTTCTCTAAATCGCAATTGTATAAAAAGCAGCTTGAGGCAGCCAACCTGAAGGCTAAGAAATTACTTCGCAGCAGAGAACAATTGATCGCTACCGTGAGCCATGATTTAAAAACACCTTTGAGTACCATCATGGGCTATTCTGAATTATTAAGTAATTCTGAACTCAGCAACAAACAAATTCATTTTGCCAAAAACATCAAAGGTTCCTCCGATTATATTGCGCAATTAGTTCAAGATTTACTTGATTTTACTCAAATCGAGGCAGGTAAAATTGCTATCGAAAAAATTCCGTTTTCACTTTCTAAAAATATTCAAGAAGTAGCAGTGAGTGTTCAAGCCATTTACGCACAAAAAGATATCGAATTGAAACTCGATATCGACCCCAAATTGCAACAACCTATTTTAAGTGATCCATTCCGCTTGCGTCAAATTTTAACCAACCTAATAGGAAACGCATACAAGTTTACTGAAAAAGGAACCATTAAAATTACAGCACAAGTAGATGCAGCGCTTGAAAACATTCGCATTTCAGTTACCGATAGCGGAATAGGAATTGCGGCAGAAAATCAGGAAATTATTTTTGAAGAATTCACACAAGCCAATGACCAAATCGAAAAAAAGTACGGAGGAACAGGTCTTGGACTAACCATTTCAAAGAAAATGGCAGCAATTCTCGGCGGCGATTTACAACTAAATAGCACACTTGGCCAAGGAAGTACATTTACAATTACGTTGCCACTACTATTTGCTCCAGTGGCAGTTAAAAATACTGAAGACAAAATAGAAATATCAGGTGATAAGAAAATAGGTGTTTTAATAGACGATGACCGCAATTTATTACAACTAACAACCGAGGTTTTAAGAAACAATAACTATATCGTTTATCCTTTTCAAGAAGCCAATGCAGCCCTACTGTGGATGGAGCAGCATAAGTATGACTTTATTATTACCGACATACAAATGCCCGTTATAGATGGATTTGAACTACTGCGAAATGTTCAAAAAAATGCAGAATATAATATCCAAAAACAACCTATTATAGCCGTAACAGGACGCAATGACTTGGATAAAAGCTACTATCTTGATGCTGGTTTTAGTACTGTAATTTACAAGCCATACACACCTAAAATTTTACTTAAAACCATAATCGCTATTTTAAATCAGCGTGAAATACCAAAAACATCAACTAAAAAACCAAGAGAAAAAGCGGTTACAAAACTGTTTTCGTTAAAAGAGTTAAGAGCTTTTTTACCGGATCAGGAAAATGAATTACACGAAATTCTTGAAAATTTCATGACTAGTTCAATAGAAAATGTAGCCCTTTTGAATCACGCGATAGAAAACAAAAACGCAGTTGAAGTGCAAAACATAGCGCATAAAATGAGTCCAATGTTCAAGCAGATAAAAGCCAATCACATCAGCACAATTTTGGATCAATTAGAAAGAGAATCCTATCACTCAATAGATACAGTTGCCTTGGCAAATGAATTGAGCATAAAAATGAACGCTCTATTTGTTTTACTCCAAAAAGAAATTAATTGATATTGTACAACTTCAACTTATTGTATAATGTTTTCCTGTTGATTTGAAGCAATTTAGCAGCCTCCGTTTTATTTTGATTGGTTCTTGCGAGCGCTTCAAGAATGGTTTCTTTTTCATTTTCCGATAGAGAAAAATCTGCGTTGATGGTGGCATCCTCTTGAAAAAACTCAGCAGGCAAAGCTTCCTTTTGTACTAATTCGCCCTGCGTTAACAAAGTCGCACGTTTAATACAGTTCTGTAATTCTCTTAAATTTCCTGGCCACTTGTATTTTTGAAAAATAGAAATAACTTCAGTAGAAAATCCTAAAACGTCTTTTTGTAATACTTGATTGGCTTTTTCCAGAAAAAAATCAGCAAAAAGCATTAAATCTTCATTTCGTTCAACCAAAGAAGGCGAATGAATTGAGAATTCATTAATTCTGTGGTACAAATCTTCACGGAAATCTCCTTTTTTTACGGCCTCCCTTAAATCTTCATTAGTAGCTGTAATGATGCGAATATCTACCGCAATTTCCTTGTTGCTACCAACAGGCTTTATCTTGCGTTCTTGTAAGGCGCGCAACAATTGTATTTGATTCTCGTATGATAGATTCCCGATTTCGTCAAGAAAAACAGTTCCATTATTAGCAGCTTCAAAAAAACCAACCTTATCATGAATAGCTCCTGTGAAAGAACCTTTTACATGACCAAAAAATTCACTCGCAGCCAATTCTTTCGGTATTGAACCGCAGTCGACAGCAATAAAAGGAGTATCTTTTCGAGTACTATTTTGGTGAATACTTTTAGCGATAACTTCTTTACCTGTTCCGCTTTCGCCAATGATAAGCACTGACATATTAGTTGGACTCACGAGCTGAATATACTCTGCTAATTTTTGAGAAGCTTTTGAAATTCCTTTTACGAAGGTTGTTGAAGGAGTGCTTTGAACTTGTTTTTTAGGTTTAGTCGGAACGCTGGATAACACTGTTTCTTCTGATGCCTCTTGAGCTAACGCATTTGCAATTACTATTAAAACTTCTTCAGGATTAAAAGGTTTAGAAATATAGTCTGTAGCGCCATTTTTGATCGCTTTCACCGCAGTATTTACATCAGCATAGCCGGTCATGAGTAAAACGGGCAGGTTAGGAAAATCTGATTTTATTTCAGACAAAAGCAAAAGGCCATCATAATCTGGCAATCGCAAATCAGAGATAACCAAATCAAAATCAGCAGATTTTAGGCTGTTTTTGCCCTCGGCTGCTGAAAAAGCTGTTACTACTTCAAATGATTTTTTTATCAAAAATTTCTCAAGAAGTTTGCAAAAAGGTACGTCGTCCTCGATCAATAATATTTTAGCCATTGCATTATTTACTTTACTGCTAAAATACAGCTATTTTTGCTGTTATTAGTCCGTTTTAAATAAAAAAAAGAGAGATTATACATGTACAATCTCTCTTTTTAAAAAATAAAAAAACCACCTAATTATGTATCTATCTAGTCGCCATGAGCACCTGTACGAACAGTAGCTTTCCGGTCTCTAACATTATCATTTTTTTGGGTTCAATTCTGAATTATTTTTGAATCCATTTTCCATTTGCATCTGCAAATAAATTTCCTCTTTTGTCACCCAAAGTGATTTCTAATTTGTACTCTTTATTTGCATTAACATAAGCTTTGTCTAAAACTGCATCTGGATATGCCTTTTTAAGTGCCTCTTTTACGGCAGTTGGTACTTCTTCTAATTTCACCTCAGTGTATTCTTCCTGTAAAACAACTGCTTTACTAACTGGGTTTACTTCTACTGTGTTTGCTGCTTGAGTTGCAAAACTTCCTAAAACAATTGCTGCTGATAAAATGTACTTTTTCATAATAGTTATATTTAAGTTAGTTAATAACGTTTGATGTTTAGTATAATAGAAAAATTATACCAATTCTAAAAAGCAACCTGCCATATCCATAAATATCACATTTTAAGCCATTTAAAACAAATACCGAACTACTAACCAAATAAATATATGGGTAAAACCTGTAGAGTGCTGAGTAAAATTTACCCAAATTAGAGTGATTTGTAAAAGTAAAAACAAAAAAAACCTTGCATTCCTGCAAGGTTTAGAATATAATTATCTTTAAAATTATTCAGGAGCATTCATTTTGAATGTATCCATAAACGCTGTGGTATAATCACCAGCAATGTAAGCTGGCTCATCCATCAGTTGTCTGTGGAACGGAATTGTTGTTTTAATTCCCTCAATCACGAATTCATCTAAAGCTCTTCTCATTTTACTGATAGCCTCTTCACGAGTTTGCGCAGTAGTAATTAACTTAGCAATCATCGAATCGTAATTTGGCGGAATTGTATATCCTGAATACACGTGTGTGTCTAAACGTACACCGTGGCCTCCTGGCATGTGTAATGTAGTAATTTTTCCTGGAGAAGGACGGAAATCATTATACGGATCCTCAGCATTGATACGGCACTCGATAGCGTGTAATTGAGGCAAGTAGTTTTTACCAGAAATTGGCACACCAGCTGCAACTAAAATTTGCTCTCTAATTAAATCGTAATCGATAACCTGCTCTGTAATTGGGTGCTCCACTTGAATACGTGTATTCATTTCCATGAAGTAGAAATTACGGTGCTTATCTACCAAGAATTCAACCGTACCTGCTCCTTCATACTTAATGAATTCGGCTGCTTTTACAGCTGCCTCTCCCATTTTTGTACGCAATTCGTCAGTCATAAATGGTGAAGGAGTTTCTTCGGTTAATTTTTGGTGACGTCTTTGAACTGAACAATCTCTTTCAGAAAGGTGACAAGCTTTACCGTAAGCATCACCTACTACTTGAATTTCGATATGACGTGGCTCCTCGATTAATTTTTCAAGATACATTCCGTCATTTCCAAAAGCAGCAGCTGATTCTTGACGAGCACTTTCCCATGCTTTCAATAAATCTTCTTCTTTCCATACGGCACGCATTCCTTTTCCTCCACCTCCAGCAGTAGCTTTTAGCATTACTGGAAATCCGAACTCTCTTGCTAAACCTAACGCTTGATCGTAAGACTCCAAAATACCTACTGAACCCGGTACGCAAGGAACTCCTGCTTCAATCATGGTTGCTTTTGCCGAAGCTTTATCACCCATTCTATCAATCATTTCAGGAGTAGCTCCAATAAATTTAATACCGTGCTCTTGGCAAATTTTCGAAAATTTAGCATTTTCAGACAAGAAACCGTATCCTGGATGAATCGCATCAGCATTCGTAATTTCTGCGGCAGCGATAATATTAGACATCTTCAAATAGGACAAGTTGCTTGGCGCTGGCCCGATGCAAACTGCTTCGTCAGCAAATTTTACGTGAAGACTTTCCGCATCAGCAGTAGAGTAAACAGCAACTGTTTTAATTCCCATTTCTTTACATGTTCTGATAACACGTAATGCAATTTCGCCTCTATTTGCGATTAATATTTTTTTAAACATCTATTTTGAGTTATGAGTTATGAGATATGAGTTTTTAAAATTGGGAAAGATTTATGCACCGATCCTAATTTATCATTCATAATCTATAATTAATTAAGATGGATCTACTAAGAATAATGGTTGATCAAACTCTACTGGTGACATATCGTCAACCAATACTTTTACAATTTTACCAGAAACCTCAGATTCGATTTCATTAAATAATTTCATTGCTTCAATTACGCACAATACGTCACCTTTAGCAATTGATTTACCTACCTCAACAAACATTGGTTTATCTGGAGATGGTTTTCTGTAGAAAGTTCCAATAATTGGCGACTTAATTGTCACATAATTTGCATTTTCAGCTGCTGGAGCTTCAACTGGTACAGCAACCGGAGCTACTGGAGCTGGAGCAGCAGCTTGTGGAAGTGCAGCTTGTGCAGGCAATTGCTGAACATAAGTAGTTTCAGTTACATTTCCTTCTAAAGTAGTTCTAATAGTGATTTTTACATCATCCATTTCTAATTTAACTTCGGCAACACCTGAATTTGCTACAAATTTGATTAGATTTTGAATTTCTTTTAAATCCATAATTGTTTGTTTTTAGTTTAAAGTTATTTTGTATCGTAGGCCCATTTTAGATAAATAGATCCCCATGTGAATCCACCTCCAAAAGCCGCAAATATGACGTTATCTCCTTTTTTTAATAAATGTTCAAAATCGCGCAATACTAAAGGTAGCGTTGCAGAAGTTGTATTTCCGTATTTTTCAATATTCATTAATACCTTTGATTCTTCAAGGTTCATTCTACTTGCCGTAGCATCTATAATACGCTTATTGGCCTGATGAGGCACTAACCAAGATACATCTTGATTGGTTAAATTATTTCTTTGTAAAATTAATTCACTAGCATCAGCCATATTGGTTACAGCATATTTAAAAACGGTTTTTCCGTCTTGAAAAATACTATGTTTGTTGTTTTGTACTGTTTCTAAAGTAGTTGGAGTGATTGATCCACCTGCATCGATTTTTAAAAAATCTCTTCCTACACCATCACTACGTAAATATTCATCTTGTAAACCAAGGCCTTCGTGATTTGGCTCAAACAATACTGCTCCACCTCCGTCACCAAAAATGATACATGTTGCTCTATCCGTATAATCTACAATTGACGACATTTTATCAGCTCCAATTAAAAGGACTTTTTTATATCTCCCGGACTCGATGTAAGCTGCTGCTGTTGACATTCCGTACAAAAAGCTAGAACAAGCTGCTTGCAAATCATAGGCAAATGCATTTGTTGCTCCTATTTGTGTAGCTACATATACGCCGGTAGAGGCTACTGGCATATCCGGAGTAGCAGTCGCCATTATGATTAAATCAATTTCGAGCGGGTCCAGATTAGCTTTCGCTATCAGATCTTCGGCTGCTTTGATGGCTAAAAAAGAAGTTCCTTTACCTGGCTCCTTTAATATCCTTCTTTCCTTAATTCCAGTTCGAGAAGTAATCCATTCGTCATTGGTATCTACCATTGTTTCTAATACTTTGTTACTTAAAACAAAGTCAGGAACATAGGCTCCAACAGCGGTTATTGCGGCTGTGATTGTATTCATTATATGCGTTTATTACTGGCCAAATGTTGCCATTTGATTTTTTTTAAAAGACTTGAAAATTACGAAAAAATTTCCATCTACTTGATACAGAACCTGATAATTAACGGAAATTTTAACCAACAAAAAAACTCTCACGATGTGAGAGTTCGAATATCATTTGCTAAAATGTATTAAGCAACAGCTACAGATTTATCTATAACAACTTGCCCTCTGTAGTACATTTTACCTTCGTGCCAGTATGCTCTGTGGTATAAGTGCGCTTCTCCTGTAATAGGACAAGTAGCTATTTGTGCTGCAGTAGCTTTGTAATGTGTTCTTCTCTTATCTCTTCTTGTTTTCGAGATTTTTCTCTTTGGATGTGCCATTTTACTATATTATTTATCCGTTAATAGTTTTTTTAATTTGTCCCAACGTGGGTCAATATCTTCCTCTTTGTTTTCTTCTTTTTCTTCGTTTATGGTCAGCTCATTAAGCTTTGTTAAGGCCTCTGTTTGCAAACTTCCATCTTTTATTCCTGGATGCACGCGTTTAAATGGAACTGACAACACAATCATTTCATAAATGTATTGTGCAATATTCACTTCAAATTCTCCGTGTGGCAAAATCAATAATTCTTCGTTGTCGTTGTTGAACTCTTCGCCAAAACGAACAATCAATTTCATTTTACCTTTTATAGGCAAATCAAAGTCTTCTCCAGTTAAATCACACGGAACGTTTACAGTTCCCTTGTGCTTAAAATCTAACTCTAAAAGTGTGCTTTTTTTATCTAAAACCACATTTACTTTGATATCTGAATTTTGATATTCATCATAATCAAAGATTTCAAAGAACGCCTTACTGATTTGATATTCAAAATGATGTTTCCCTAGCTTTAATCCTATAAAAGGAATTAAAAATTCTTTTGTGTTCTTCATTTCAACAGCAATTTGACCCTTGACTGAGCCTTCAGTACGGGAGTGCAAAGATATAAATTTATTGCAAATCTAATAATGTTATTCACTTTTTTTTGTTGACAACTACTTTTCTTTTACTTTAAGGGGTTTTGCACTGATCTCAGCATATTGGTTTCTGGAATTAAAAACATCAATTGCCAGATACACGGCCTCTTTAAAAGAATTAAAATCAGCAATACCCTTGCCTGCAATATCATATGCAGTGCCATGATCTGGCGAAGTTCGGATTTTATTTAAACCAGCTGTAAAGTTGACCCCTTTTCCAAAAGACAAGGTTTTAAACGGAATCAAACCTTGATCATGATAGGTAGCAATGATAGCATCATATTTTTCGTATTGATTACTGCCAAAAAAACCATCGGCTGGAAAAGGACCAAAAACCAAGGTTCCTTTGTCAAACAATTTTCGTAGTGCAGGTTTTAAAATAGCATCGTCTTCGTTGCCTATTACTCCACCATCGCCACAATGCGGATTTAATCCCAAAACTGCTATTTTTGGTTTGTTAATGCTAAAATCCTGAATTAAGGTTTGCTTGATGGTTTCGATTTTTTTCTTGATTAATTCCTCTGTCAAATGCGCAGCAACTTCACTTAAAGGGATGTGATCCGTAAGCAAACCTACGCGCAAATTATCTTGAACCATAAGCATTAAAGCATCTCCCTCCAACTCTTGATTTAGATAATCCGTATGACCAGGGAATTTAAAATCATCAGATTGAATATTGTATTTGTTGATAGGAGCTGTAACTAACACATCAATTAACCCATCTTGCAAAGCCTTAGTAGCAGCAACAAAGGATTTTATTGCGTACTGCCCTGCCTTTTCATCTGACTGACCCAAACGCACATCAACACCTTCTCTCCAAACATTCAGCACGTTTATTTTACCAGGAATAGCTTGTTCAATCTTGTCAATTCCATGTAAAGTGGTAGCTGATTGAAAAGATTTTTTAACAAAAGATAACAGCTTTACATTGGCAAAAATTATAGGGGTACATAACTCTAACATACGAGCATCTTCGAATGTTTTCAAGACCACCTCGCTTCCAATACCGTTTAAATCCCCGATCGAAATTCCTACTAATATATTTTCTGCTTTTTTAACCATGACTTACCGTTATTTATTGCTAATTTTGAAGGACAAATTTAGTAAATTAAAACAAGAAATGTTTACAGGAATCATAGAAACACTTGGATCGATCCAAGAAATAAAGAAAGAAAACTCAAACGTCCACATCACCATTGACGCTGCAATAACAAACGAGCTAAAAATTGACCAAAGTGTTGCTCATAATGGCGTATGTTTGACCGTAGTTGCTATTAATGGAAACAATTATACCGTAACTGCTATTGATGAAACCCTAAAAAAAACCAATTTATCCTCTTGGAAGGTAGGCGATTTGGTAAATCTGGAACGCGCCATGAAATTAGGAGATCGCCTTGATGGTCATATCGTACAAGGGCACGTTGACCAAGTAGGCACTTGTATTGAAGCCGAAGAAACAAATGGTAGTTGGAAATACAGTTTTGAATATGACCCGTCATTAAACAATTTAACCATTGAAAAAGGATCTATTACAGTAAATGGAGTAAGCTTAACAGTGGTTGATTCAAAGAAAAATCAGTTTAGCGTGGCTATTATACCTTATACCTACGAGCATACTAATTTTAAAAATTTTGAAGTTGGCACCAAAATCAACCTCGAATTTGATGTTATAGGCAAATATGTTGCTAGGCTACACCAAACGACTTAAAAAGAAAAACCCTTTAGATGTGCTCTAAAGGGTTTCTTTTTTCTGATATGTTCTTATTACAAAATAACCTATTAGTAGTGCCATAAAGACCAAAAGCCCAATATAAGCATCTATTGGCAGTATTTCTGGCTCACCCGGCGGCGGTGGCGGTCCGTCACCATCATCAGCAAAAATATTGGTAGCCCAAAACATCAGGAACACACAAATACTTATTTTCTTTACAGCTTCTCTCATACGTTGCTAAAGTAGCAAAATAATCAATACAAAATAACTGCTTGCACCCACATTTATCCTCTTTTTTTTAATAAGCACCCAACGCAAGTAAACTAACACCTAACAAATTAAGTTTTTTCTTAAAAAATTATACATTCAAACTAGCATGTTTAAATTTTTATCTTTGGCAAGGTTTTACAATGTAAATGGCAGTGTGAATGATATCAATATCTTATTTTGCTCCTACCCCTGAAAACAAAAAAACCTCTACATTTCTGTAAAGGCTTGATTTTAAAAGTGGTCCCACCTGGGCTCGAACCAGGGACCACCTGATTATGAGTCAGGTGCTCTAACCAGCTGAGCTATAGGACCGGTTAAGAGTTTGCAATATTACCATTATTTTTCATTTGCTCCAAATATTTTTGTGCTTGTTTTTAATAATAAACAATAACAACAATACTACTAATTTAAACTAGCTGACTACTAGCAAGCTAGTACTCCTGCACTTTAATTATTTTATTTCTTGACACAATTCAATTAGCACACCGTTTGTGCTTTTGGGATGTAAAAAAGCCACCAATTTATTGTCAGCTCCCTTTTTAGGCGTTTCATTCAACACCACAAAACCTTCGTTTTTCAATCGGGCAATCTCAGCAACAATATCTTCGACATCAAAAGCAATGTGATGAATGCCTTCTCCTTTTTTCTCAATAAATTTTGCAATCGGACTATCAGCATGTGTAGCTGCTAATAATTCTATTTTATTGGGTCCGCTTTGAAAGAATGAAGTCGTAACACCTTCACTAAGCACCTCTTCAAATTTGTAGGCCGGTGCTCCAAATAGCTTTTCAAAAACCAAGTTAGAAACTTCTAAATCCTTAACCGCAATACCTATATGTTCAATTTTTCTCATGATTATTACTTTTTACTTCAACCAAAACGAGCACTAAACAATCTGAATCGTGCCAGTAGCAGCAAATTTAAGCAATATGCTCGCATTTTTAGTCATTATTTCATCCTCAAATATAAAAGCTGTACTCACAATAATTGTATAAAAATTTCGGTTGCAAGAATTATAATTGTTATTTTGTATTTTAAAAATTCGATCAAACATGTTTAAAATCAATTGGAGATATATTAGTCTTTTATCACTGTTTATAATCATTGGGTGCGCCAAACGCGGCTCCATAACTGGTGGCCTAAAAGACACTATCGCTCCCGTACTGAAAGTAAGTTTTCCTGAAAATTTCAAAACTAATTTCAAAGGAAATGAGATCAAATTAGTGTTTGACGAAAATATCAAATTGAAAAATCTTTCAAAGCAGTTGATCGTGTCTCCGCCAATGAAAAACGATCCGTTAATTTTGCCCACAACCGCTAGCAAAACTATTACAATCAAAATTAAAGACACGCTACAACCCAACACAACTTATAGCTTTAATTTCGGACAAAGTATAGCAGATAATAATGAAGGAAATCCGTTGAATCAGTTCAAATACGTTTTCTCTACTGGCTCTTATATTGATTCTTTACAATTGGGCGGCGTGGTAAAAAGTGCTATCGATAAAGAGGTGGAATCATTTGTGTCAGTAATGCTATATGATGTAAATGAAAAATATACAGACTCGATCGTGTTTAAAGAAACCCCTCGTTACATAACCAATACTCTTGACAGTTTAAAAAGTTTTAAATTCGAAAACATAAAAGCCGGGAAATACCTTTTGGTTGCCATAAAAGACGCAAACAGCAACAATAAATACAACCCAAAAACAGATAAAATTGGCTTCATCAAGGAATTTGTAACCGTTCCTAACGATACCTTATACGAATTGGAAATATTCAAAGAAGCTCTTCCGTTTAAAAGTTTTAAACCTACCCAAGCATCAGGTAACCGATTGTTAATGGGTTATGAGGGAAATGTAAAAGCCAAAAAAGAAGTACCCTCACTCACTTTAAAAAACAACGGCATTACCCTAGAAAGTATCGTAACAAAATTACCAACAAAAGATTCGCTACAAATTTGGTACAAACCATTAAAAGCAGACTCCTTGCAACTAGTTGTGACCAAAGGCACGTATAAAGCCAATTTCAGTTTTAAAATAAAAGATCAAAAGAAGGACACCCTACGACTGTCACCATTACAAACGAACGATTTAAAATTCAGAGAACGCTTTGGATTTGAAAGCAACACGCCTTTAACCACAGTAAACGATAGCAAAATTAGTATCATTAACAAAGCTCGTAGCGCGGTACCCTTTATAAGTTATTACGATGAATTTGAGCAAAAATTATTTCTAGATTTCAAAAAAGAAGAGCAAGAAAACTACACTATATCCTTACTTCCGGATGCTGTAACTGATTTTTTTGACCAAAAAAATGACTCCCTGAGCTTTAAAATAACAACCCGTACTACCGCTGATTACGGAAACCTTGTTGTGCAATTACAAAATGTAAAATCATTTCCGGTACTTGTAGAACTTACCAATGAAAAAGGCGAGGTACAAACTGCAGAATACACAACCGAAGCCAACACTGTTAGTTTTAACTTAGTTGATCCTGCGCTATACTCCTTACGCGCTATCTATGACACGAATAAAAACAAAGAATGGGACTCTGGTTCGTATTTAGAAAAGCGCCAAGCTGAAGAAGTAATTTATCTTTCAAAACTTATCGACATACGAGCCAATTGGGACGTTAATCAAACCTTTGATTTAAGCTTACCATACGTTCCCGAACCAAAAAAAGAAATAAAGAAAAAGAAATAAAGTCGCTTTAAAGCAAACTAAACACATCTTGGTCGTTCAAGAAGTTAAGTTTTTGTCGTGTTTCCAATAAGGCATCTTTATCCAAAATCGTTGTAAAAACACCTTCATTCTCAACAGGAGCAACTAGTGCATTACCAAGAAAATCTATAGCTTGAGAGTGCCCGATGTACTCATAACCATTCGCATCTGTGCCAATACGGTTTACCCCAATAGCGTAACACATGTTTTCAACAGCACGTGCTTGAAGTAAAATATCCCAAGCATTGGTTCTAGTTTTGGGCCAACTTGCTACATACAACAGCAAATCGTAATTGACATTATTTCGTGAGAAAACAGGAAATCTGAGATCGTAGCAAATAAAAGGACAAATTCTCCAACCCATGTACTCTACCACTACTTTTTCAGTTCCAGCCGTATATACCTCGTGCTCTCCAGACAAAGTAAATAAATGCTTTTTATCATAAGATTGAATTGCACCTGAAGGATAAACAAACACCAAACGGTTGTAGTATTG
The DNA here is from genome assembly GCA_964566045.1 of uncultured Flavobacterium sp. Taxonomy (GTDB): domain Bacteria; phylum Bacteroidota; class Bacteroidia; order Flavobacteriales; family Flavobacteriaceae; genus Flavobacterium. Next base: position 353 of record CAZMHK010000004.1, on the reverse strand, counting down.
ATCACCATTTTCAATAACCAAGCTTCCTGTGATGGCACAATTTCGGCTTTGCGCCAAAAGTTGCAACCATTGAATCGTTTCTCCTTGCATGCTTTCGGCAAAGGCTTTCGGATTCATAGTAAATCCAGAAGTAAACATTTCTGGCAGTACAATTAAGTTGGTCTCTACTGGTATAGACGCTATAGCGGTTGTAAAATAATCACGATTGGCTTGTGGGTTTTCCCAAACTAGGGGCGATTGAATAAAGCTTACTTGCATCTTTTTCTAATTTTCTATAAAAATAATAATGCTATACTTATGTTATCTTCCTACATTAGCGAAAAACTAAAACATGAAAAAAATATTATTTGCCC
>CAZMHK010000003.1:0-55708 GCA_964566045.1 uncultured Flavobacterium sp. | reverse complement strand
ACCATATCTGTATCTTTTTCCAATAATAGGGGAATCGCTTTCTCCTGTACTTCGCTCGGATTTTCAAATCCTAGATCTAAAACCGCCTTCAGTAACGATTCACTCAATCCTAATTGTTCAAATTTATTCATATGTATTTTTAAAATAGGGTGCAAAATTACTCTAAAATATCCATATAAACTAATGCAATCTCAAGATTTGTGGTTTTATTACGATTTGATTATCAGAAAGTTATCTTTTGTTATTCAAAAGGTTAAAGAGTTTTGTGAAATTAATGTGTTAAATTATGACTTGTTTAGTGTAGAATTGTTGTAAAAATGTTATGCTTTTGCATTGCTATTTTTTTTCATGAAGAAAATCAAGCAATTGCTGTGTAGCCTTACCTCTATGGCTGATTTTGTTTTTCAAGCTTAGGGGCAATTGAGCAAAAGTTTCTTCGTAATTCTCAGGTTGAAAAATAGGGTCGTAGCCAAAACCTTGATTACCAATTTTTTCAATTGTTATTTGTCCTTTTGCAATTCCTGTAAAAAGATGCTGTTCTCCGTTAAGGTTCAGTGCAATTACTGTTTTGAACTGAGCACTTCGATCATTTTTGGTTGCAAGTGCCTCCAAAAGTTTATTCATATTATCGTCAGAATTTCGTTGTTCTCCGGCGTATCTTGCGCTGTAAACTCCCGGTTCGCCATTTAAGGTATCTACTTCAAGACCTGTGTCATCGGCAAAACAATCGTAGCCATAGTTTTGGGTAACGTAATTGGCTTTTAAAATGGCATTGCCTTCAATTGTGGTGGCGGTTTCTGGAATTTCCTCATGACAGCCAATACTTTCCAGTGACATTATGGTAATGCTATCAGGCATCATGCTTTGTAATTCGGCTACTTTATTCGGGTTATTGGATGCGAAAACTATTTTCATGGTTTTTTGCCAAATATATAATATTCTTGACTCAATTATTATTTAAAATTTAGCTCGTTTAATTATTGTTTATTAAAAATATTTATGATTTAATTAAAAAACATTAATTACGTTTATGTTAATATGGTTTGTAATTTTGTGCTCAATTAAAAAAAAACAAAGGGTATGAAAAAAAAATGTATTTACTGGGGCTGTTTCGTTTTGCTGTCTTTCGGTTCAATTACTGCGCAAGTGTCACCTGAGATTGCATTGCAAGCTTTGAAAGATGGAAACAACAGGTTTGTAACAGGTAAAAGCATCAGGCCACATCAAGATGCAAGCAGGATTAAAGAATTAGTTTCAGGACAAAAGCCTTTTGCAGTAATAGTAGGATGCTCTGATTCAAGGGTGCCTAGTGAAATTATTTTTGATCAAGGCTTGGGTGATTTATTTATTGTAAGGACTGCAGGACAAGTTTCCTCTAATGCCTCTTTTGGTAGTATCGAATTTGCAAATTCAGTTTTAGGTGCGCAACTTATTGTGGTTTTAGGCCATACCCAATGTGGTGCCGTTGCTGCGGCCTGTAAGCTACCAGAGGTACCTGGTCAAATCGTAACATTAATTAATGCTATTAAACCAGCGGCAAAATTAGCTAAACATCAGCATGGAGACGAAATTGAAAATGCGGTTAAAATAAATGTTGCATTGCAAGTTGAGCAATTGAGTAATTTGGAGCCCGTTTTGACTAAGTCGACAAGGAGTAATAAAACCATTATTGTTGGTGCTGTGTATGATTTGGAGACTGGAAAAGTTAATTTTCTTCCATCAAATTATCTAGATTCCCTTAATAAATAGGTTTGAGTTTAAAAAAAAATAGTAAAAAACTACATTTTGAATGCAATATGTGGTTTTTTGCTTTTACAGCAGTAGTCTCACATAAACGTGTTTAATACCTTTTTTATCAGAGTCGCGTTCGTCAATTTCTAAAATATCCGTCAACGATTTCAGCATTGGGGTTAGCTTTGCAAACCCATAATTTCTTGGGTCAAACTCAGGTTTCTTTTTTACAATTAAATTTCCAACATCACCTAAAAATGCCCATCCGCTATCATCTCCTATGTCTTCAATTGTAGCCTCGATGAGTTCAATTGTTTGTACGTCAATTTTATTTAAACTTTTAGGAGTTGACTTTTTAGGGTCGGTTGTTGTTCTTTTTGGAGATGCTTTTTTGGTTGCACCATCTAACACTTCGATGTAAACAAAGCGATCGCAAGCTACAATGAACGAGTTGGGCGTTTTTTGCTCACCAATACCAATAACTTTCATGCCTGATTCGCGCAGGCGAATGGCTAATCTGGTAAAGTCAGAATCACTTGAAACAATACAAAATCCATCCACTTTATCAGAGTAAAGCAAATCCATGGCATCAATTATCATGGCTGAATCGGATGAATTTTTACCTACCGTGTAGCTATATTGTTGGATAGGAGTGATAGCATGTTCTAATAAAACGCTTTTCCATCCTGCTGCATTGGGTTTAGTCCAATCTGCATATATACGTTTCGTTGTAGGTGTTCCAAATTTAGCAATCTCTTCCATCATTCCTTTTACGTTGCTGTACGGAACATTGTCTGCATCTATTAATACCGCGAGTTTGAGTTCTTTATTGTTTTGTGACATGTTGTGCTTGACTTTAGCAATGTTGCAGTCAAATATACAAAGTTTAAGTTGTAAAAACGGTAAAGATTCAATTGCCTTTTAATTTGGAAAGTAGTTATTTGCGGTAGTACAAATAGTGTTAAGTAAAGATGTGTTAGTTTGTCGAGAAAAACATGTTTTTATAAGAAACTGGCAAATGGTGCAGAAATATAAAACTAAATAGGTATTTTGTTTAATTAATGTTTGCTGCTTTATGTACTTGCATAGTGTTGGTGGTGAGTGTATTGCTGTTGGTTTGCTATTGTAAATTGATGGTTTTCTTGTAATTGCAGCTTTGAAACGGCTTGTTTTTATACCTTTTTTAAGCTGAAAAAATAAATTTGTTTTCAAGTACATAATAAAATTAAATAATTATTTTTGCAACTTCTTAAAATTAAAATTATTACTTGACATATTATGGTAAAAGATTTATTCGAAAGGATTCAAAACAATAAAGGACCTTTAGGAAAATGGGCTTCGCAGGCCGAAGGTTATTTTGTTTTCCCGAAGTTAGAGGGTGAATTAGGACCTAGAATGCAGTTTGGTGGGAAGAATATTTTGAATTGGAGTTTGAATGACTACCTTGGATTAGCTAATCATCCTGAAGTACGTAAGGCAGATACTGATGCAGCTATTCAATTTGGTGCTGCTTACCCGATGGGTGCACGTATGATGAGTGGCCACACTAAATACCACGAGCAATTGGAGCAGGAATTGGCTGCTTTTGTAATGAAGGAATCAGCTTATCTATTAAATTTTGGATACCAAGGAATCATGTCGGCTATTGATGCTCTTGTTACTAGAAATGATATTATAGTTTATGATGTTGATGCGCATGCATGTATCATTGACGGGGTACGTTTGCACAGTGGTAAACGTTTTACCTACAAGCACAATGATATCGAGAGTATGGAAAAAAACTTGCAGCGTGCCACTAAAATGGCTACAGAAACTGGAGGCGGAATTTTGTTCATTACCGAAGGTGTTTTTGGAATGCGCGGTCAGCAAGGAAAATTGAAAGAGATTGTTGCTTTGAAAGAAAAATACAACTTCCGTTTGTTAGTTGATGATGCACACGGGTTTGGAACACTTGGTAAAACAGGTGCTGGAGCAGGTGAGGAGCAAGGTTGTCAAGATGGTATTGATGTGTATTTTTCAACTTTTGCAAAGTCAATGGCTAACATTGGTGCATTTGTAGCAGCGGATAAAGACATTATTGATTATTTGAAATACAATATGCGTTCTCAAATGTTTGCTAAAGCATTACCAATGATTCAAACAATTGGTTCTTTGAAGCGTTTGCAGTTGTTGCGTGAGTCATCGGCAATTAAAGATAAATTATGGGAGAATGTTAATGCGTTGCAAAACGGATTAAAAGAAAAAGGTTTCAATATTGGAGATACCAATACTTGTATTACTCCTGTTTACCTAGAAGGAAGTATTCCAGAAGCTATGGTGATGGTAAACGATTTAAGAGAAAACTACGGTATTTTCTTGTCGATTGTAGTTTATCCGGTAATTCCTAAAGGTATTATCTTGTTACGTATGATTCCAACAGCTTCTCACACTTTAGAAGATATTGCAGAAACCTTAGCGGCTTTTGAGGCAATTCGTGAGAAACTAGTTAACGGTACTTACAAAGAAATTGCAGCAAGTACTACCGTAGATATGGAAGCATAAACCTGGAACGAGTATACTATAAGTATCATAAGAAAGTCATTTTGAGTTTCTATAAATCATAAAAAAAGGAGTGAAACGGTCGTTTTACTCCTTTTTTATTAGATTTTTTTTAAATCAGTTTTACAAATCCTTCTTAAAAGTACATCTTTTTTTGTGGATTTTTGGATCAAAATGTTTCCATAAATTCATACTCGAAGCATTATCTGCCAATTCGGGAGTTCTGAAGCAATTTTGAATGTCTAATTTTTTAAAAGTTTCATAGCATTCTTTAAAAAGTATTGCCGTAACCGCCTTGTTTTGATATTTTGGTAAAACACCAATCAAATAGAATATGACATTTTTACTTTGTTTTTTAGCTTTTAAAAGATGTAAGAAACCAAAAGGGAACAATTTTCCTCTTGCTTTTTTTAAAGCAGGAGCAAAATCGGGCATTACAATACTAAATGCTACAATATTATGGTCTTTATCCTCGACGAATTTAATATATTCTGGGTTGATAAAACTGATGTATTTTTTTTTGAAATATTCTTTTTGAGCATCGGATATCGCTACAAATGATGATAAAGAAGCGTAGGATTTGTTAAAAAGATCAAACATCTTATCTACATGAGGCATGACTTCTTTCGTGCTTTTAAAGTTTAGTGGACTAAGTTGATAACGCTTGCGAACTAAAGCATCAGCTTTTTCAAAAAACTCAAGCTTTACATTTTTAAAAGGAAAAGTGCTTTCGATATATTCTTTTTCCTTTACAAAGCCTAATTGTTCAAAATGAGTGGCGTAATACGGATGATTGTACCAAGTAATCATGGTGCCAATTTTGTCAAAACCTTCCGTTAGTACACCTACTTTGTCTAAGTTAGAAAAGCCCATCGGACCTTCAACATGAGTCAACTGGTTTTTGTGTCCAAGTTCATATACTTTTTCAAGTAGTGCCTTAGTAACTTCAACATCATCAATGACATCAAACCAGCCAAAACGAACTTTGCGCTTTTGTTGCTCGTTTACTTCGCTCCAATTGATTATGGCGGCAATTCGGCCTACAATTTTTTGATCTTTTTTGGCCACATAAAAGTAAGCTTCGGCATTTTGAAAAACAGGATTTTTTGTTTTGTCAAAACTTTCTAATTCGTCAGCAATTAAAGGAGGTATCCAGTTCGGGTTATTTTTATAGATTTCAAAAGGAAACTTTATAAAATTAGTCATTTCACTTTTGGTACTGGCTTCGTGTATGGTAATCATTGTGATGAAAATGGAAGTGTTATTGTTTTATTTTTTGTTTTTGTTGCGCTTTTTGCCTTTTGATTTCTTGTTGTTCGCTTTTGGGTCTTTCTTCTTTATGCGAACTTCTTTATGATTTGCATCATAACGCCATGAAAATCCGATTCCTCCGTAGGCAATAGCAGGTGTGTTTTTTAAACTACTACTTAAGGAAGCGTCAATTTGCATGTCTTCATTCAATAAATAGGCGGCGCCACCTCTTACAATTGCATCGCTGTAAAAGTCGCTTTTGTATCCTTGGTTTTCGACAAAACCGGACCATTTTCGGTTAAAGCCTCTGGTAAGCGTCAAAACATAACCATAACTAGGGAATTCAGAGCCAATATAATCTGCAATAACATTAGTAACAAATACCCAGCGTCCGTCTCCCAAATGGTTTTGAGTGATCAAAATTACCTTTGGACTCACACTTGATTGCGGAGAAAACGCATAGGGGTTGTCTTTCATCGTTATATTAGCGCCTGCAAACACAGATATGGCAGGTAATAGCTGTCTTAAATTGAATGACCTATTGGCTTTATAACTGTACAAGTTTACTTTTCGTTCGTAATTTTTGAACGGGTCGTACAACAAGTACTTGGCTCCTAAAACAATTTGCTTAAAGTCAGCTTGTTTAGTGGTGCTAAATAAATTATTCACCGTTTCGTTTTGGTATTGCAAATCAGCAATAATTTCTAAATTCTCAGCCAATAATCCATAACGTAACATAGCATCAACGCCAAATCCGTAGGAATCATATTTTAAAAGATCGTGCTTTTGGCGAATGCCATACACACCGGTTTCTACTTGAAATACTGTTTTTCCAACCGCAAAAGCTGACATTGTTTCGCCAGGACGGTTAGAATTAATTTCATCAGTGTGTTGTGCGTATGTATTGCAGCTTATGGCAATTAGAAAACATACTAGGATAAGTTTTAATCGAATCATTAGTAAATAGTATTATGTTTTAGCAATGGTGCTCAAATGTACTATTTTTTTTTATTTATTTAAGATTGATAACTTACTTTTGAACTTTTGATTTAGTAATTTTGACAAAAATTTACCATTATGCAAACAGCTTCATTTACTGGGTTCCTCAAAGTGATTTTTTACATGATTGCTTTTTATTATATTTTTCGCTTTTTGGCTAAACTATTTTTGCCTGTGCTCGTAAAAAAGGTAGTTGAAAAAGCGGGTCAAAACATGCACCAACAACAGCAATACCAACAGCAAAATAATTGGAATAAGTCACGCGCGAATGAGGATGTTGTTTACAATACGGAGAATGTAAAAAAACCGCGTGAGACCAAAAAAGTAGGAGAGTATGTGGATTACGAAGAAATAGACTAAATTTGCGCGTTTTAGCACAATAAATAAATTCAAATCAAATTCCTATTACCTTGAAAGTAGTACAAAAGTTTTATCCACACGCTCTTGCCATTTTTGGTTTTGTTCTCGTTTCCTTGATCTATTTTTATCCTGTTTTACAAGGCAAGCAAATCATTCAATCAGATATTGTTCAGTACACCGGAATGGCCAAAGAACAAAATGATTTTAGAGCTACGGAGCAAATGGAGCCGTATTGGACTAACGCTGCTTTTGGAGGAATGCCAACCTATCAACTAGGGGCGCAATATCCGCATGATTATGTGGGTGCTCTTGATGATGTACTTCGTTTTTTACCGCGTCCTGCGGATTATTTGTTTATATACTTTTTAGGATTTTACGGCCTAATGCTTGTTTTAAAAATTGATCCTTTAAAAGCATTTTTTGGTGCTTTAGCATTCGGTTTTTCTACTTATTTGATTGTGATTCTTGGAGTTGGTCATAATGCAAAAGCCCATGCTATTGCCTATATGCCACTTGTAGTTGCTGGTTTTATTTTGGTTTTTCAAAAAAGATTTATCATTGGTGGTTTACTAACCTTGTTTGCCACGGCTCTTGAAATCAATGCCAATCACTTTCAAATGACCTATTATTTGTTGTTTTTGTTAATGTTTTTGGTTGGATTTTATTCCTACAAACTTATCAAAGCAAAAGAGTGTAAGTCTTTAGGTTTAGCCTTTGGCACCCTTGCAGTTGCTGGTATTTTTGCGCTAGGAGCAAATGCTACTAGTCTTTTGGCCACCAAGGAATACACAGATTATAGTATTCGTGGCAAAAGTGAACTAACTTTTAATCCTGATGGAAGCAAAAACGAAACAACCTCGTCCATGTCAAAGGATTATATTACGGAGTACAGTTATGGTATTACCGAAAGTTTCAATCTAATTGCGCCGAGACTTTTTGGAGGTTCAAACAGTGAGGCAATAGGAACGGATAGTAATGTGTATGAGTTTTTTATTGGTCAAGGAGCAGATGAAGGTCAGGTTAAAGGTTTTGTAGATGCTTTACCAACCTATTGGGGTGAGCAACCTATTGTGGCTGCGCCTGCATACATAGGAGCAGTGGTGTTTTTCCTCGCTATTTTGGCACTTTTTATTGATACTCGAAAAATAAAGTATGTTTTTGCATTAGGAGCTGCTTTTGCCTTAATTCTTTCGTGGGGTAAAAACTTTAGTTTGATTACTGACTTTTTTATTGATTATGTTCCCTTATATGATAAATTCAGAGCGGTATCTTCTATTCAAGTTGTTTTAGAATTGTGCTTCCCTGTGTTGGCAATTATGGGCTTGCAAAGTTTTTTTAAGGCAGATAAAAAAGTACAATGGAAAGGACTTTACGAGACAGCAATTCTATGTTTAGGAGTACTACTTATCTTATTTTTCTGTAAAGGAATGTTCAATTTTTCTGGTCCATCAGATGCGATTTTCGAGAAAAATTTCGGTCCCGATTTCATTGCAGCTTTGAAGAAAGACCGAATGACTTTGTATAGCGCTGACTTGCTTCGCTCTGCGTTTTTTATTTTGTTAGCAGCTGTTGTGTTATGGCTTGCTATAAAAGATTTCTTTGTGCAACGAACTGCTGTTATTTTAGTAGGTCTATTTATGGTATTTGATTTGTTCTTCGTAGATAAAAAATATGTTTCAGGAAAGGATTTTGTAAGTAAATATGAGGTAGAAGTTCCTTTTCAAGAAACGGCAGTTGACAATCAAATTTTAAAAGACACTTCTAATTATCGAGTTTTTGAAGTAGCAAATGTCATGGGTTCGCGTACTTCTTATTTCCACAAATCCATCGGAGGTTATAGCGCTGTTCGACCACGACGCATGCAACAATTGTTGGATTATCAAATTGCGCAAAACAATATTGAAGTGCTCAATATGTTGAATGTGTTGTATGTGATTCAAAAAGATGAAAAAGATAACGATTTTGTAGCAGCCAATCCTGATGCGAATGGAAACGCTTGGTTTGTGAGCCAAGTTAAAAAAGTATTTTCTCCTGATGAGGAGATGAAAGCTCTAAGAAATTTGAATTCAAAAGAGGTAGCAGTAATCAATCATAAAGAATTTCAAGTTCCAACTACGACTTTTGCTAAAGATAGTAGTGCGAGCATTAAATTGGTAAGTTACAAACCCAATAATTTACGATATAAATCAGTTAATACAAACGATGGTTTAGCAGTGTTTTCAGAGATGTACTATGCTGACGGTTGGAACGCCTATATCGACTCCAAAAAAGTGGATCATGTAAGAGTTAATTATACGCTACGTGGTTTATTGATTCCAAAAGGTAGTCATACCATTGAATTTAAATTTGAACCGCAAGTGGTAAAAACAGGAAGTACCATTGCTCTGATTAGTTCAGTTTTCATTTTAATATTGACAGTTGGAGGGATTTATTTTGAAAGGAAGAAAAAGGAATAACCTATCTAAATTTTATATGTAAATTTGATTTACTTTGAATTATAGTAGATTCTTAAATACAAATGAAATGGGAAAAGTAAAATTAAATCACGAACCCCCAGCAGTTAAAGAGGCCAGACATCTTGAAGAAGCAAGGCAATTATCTTATCAACAACGATTTGAAAAACTGATTGCGATTCTAGAACTTTCTCATTTATTAAAATCGGCTAAAAAATACCCGTTATCAAAATAATTTGAAATGAGCATGCATCAGCAAATAATTGACGTTTGGAAGTTCTTGTCAGAAAATAATGTGAGCTATCTAACTGTAGGAGGCTTTGCTGTCAATATTTATGGTTATGGAAGAAATACGGGTGATATTGATATTCTGATTGAAGATACTATCAGCAATAGACAAAATTTGAGAAATGCCATTAAACAAATGGGATTAGGTGATTTTGAAAGTATTAAAACTATGCAATTTATCCCTGGTTGGACGGATTTCACACTAAACATTAATTTCAAATTAGATATTATGACCTCTCTCAAAGGTCTAGAAAATCAAGATTTTACAGCGTTGTTAGAAAAGGCAAATTGTATTGATATTGATGGAATTCCAGTTTTTTTTATTGATTATGATAGTTTGATTGTCTCTAAAAAAGCAGTTAACAGACTGAAAGATCAGTTAGATATTGAAGAGTTGGAAAAAGTAAATAATAAAAATACGCACTAAACCTATGAAAGAGTTATTCAGTTTAAAATCGTTTCAACAAATATTATTTTTTATCTTTCTTTCAGGGCTTATTATTGGGGTGCAAGTAACGTTGTTCGGTTTTAATCTACACAAATTCAAATCGTATTTACTAATTATATGGTTACCCACCATTTTACTTATTGTTAAGGGATTATATAAAAATAGTACCCTGTTGTTTAAGAATTTAAAAACAATCTCGACAAAAAAATAATTTTGGAATTAAAGAAAATTTTAATTGTTACCTATTATTGGCCACCAGCTGGAGGACCGGGTGTTCAACGCTGGCTAAAATTTGTAAAATATTTGCCAGAGTTTGGTGTACAGCCAATAGTCTATATTCCTGAAAACCCAACCTATCCTATTGTTGATGAACAGCTTTTAGAAGAGGTTTCGGATAAGGCTATAATTCTCAGAAATAAGATTTTTGAGCCTTATCAATTAGCATCGTTTTTCTCTAAGAACAAAACAAAAAAGATGAACTCGGGTTTTATTCCCAATCAAAAAAAGCAATCTTTTTTGGATAAAACTTTTTTGTGGATTCGAGGAAATTTATTCATCCCTGATGCACGTGTCTTTTGGGTTAAACCTTCGGTAAACTATTTAGAACAGTACATCAAAGAAAACCAAATTGATACAATTATCACATCTGGACCGCCGCACAGTTTACATTTGATTGGGTTAGAATTACGAAAAAGATTGGCTGTAAAATGGATTGCAGATTTTAGAGATCCTTGGACTACAATTGGCTATCACAAAGCTTTGAGATTGTCAAGTTTTGCAGCTAAAACGCATAAAAAATTGGAATACCAAGTGTTGAATTCGGCCGATTCTGTATTGGTTACAAGCAAAACAACAAAAGCTGAGTTTGAAGCAATCACATCTCAACCCATAACAGTGATAACAAATGGATATGATACGGAACAAGTTGCGGTTCAAGAACTAGATCGTAAGTTTTCATTGGCTCATATTGGTTCATTTTTATCAGAGCGTAATCCGTTGGCATTGTGGGAGAGTTTGGCTGAGTTGTGTGCTGAACACGCCACATTCAAATCGGATTTAGAAATAAAGCTTATTGGTGCTGTAAGTCAGGAAGTTCTTGGAACAATAGAGCGAGCTGGCTTAAATGAATATGTTAACAACCTAGGTTACCTATCACACAAAGAAGCTATTGCTCACCAACGAAAGTCGCAAGTCTTACTTTTAATCGAAATTGATTCGGTTGACACCAAAAGTATTATTCCAGGTAAATTATTTGAATATATGGTTTCTGAAAGACCTATTATTGCCATTGGGCCAAAGGATTCTGATTTTGCCGAAATAATTACACAAACCAACACGGGAGTATTTTTTGAATATTCGGATAAAGAGAAACTTAAAAGTGTAATTTTGGACTTTTATAACCAATTTTTAGAAGGGAATTTAAAAGTAAATGCTGTTGGGTTACAACAGTATTCTCGTAAAAGCTTAACGAAAGAGTTGGTAACAGTATTAAACAAGGTATAAAGATATAGCAAAGCATTAAGTACTTTGCGCAATTTAAAAAATGGGAATAGTTCTTAATCAATCATTAAAAAACACCATAATTACCTACGCTGGTTTTGGAATTGGTGCCATCAATACTTTGTATTTGTATCCTATTTTTTTAGGCGCTACGTATTACGCTCTTGCTAATTATATTTTATCAGCAGCCAATGTAATCATGCCTTTGTTTGCAATTGGCATGCAAAACACTTTGGTGAAATTTTATTCTCAATACGAAACTGATCAAGAGCGATCCAATTTCTTATCCTTTACAGTTCTTTTTCCCTTGGTACTAGCGGTTCCTTTGCTGGCCTTGGGTTATTTGTTTTTTGATGATATTTTATTTTTTGTTTCAAAGAAGAACCCGGTAGTTAAAGAATTTATTTGGCTCATACCTTTTATTGGTGTGTGTATGGCCTATTTTGAAATATTTTATGCTTGGGCACGTGTACATATGCACTCTGTTTTTGGAAACTTTATCAAGGAGGTAGGGTTGCGACTTTTTTCGCTTTTAGCCTTAGTAGGTGTATACTATAACTGGATTACTGCTGTAGATTTTGTTTACATTACAGCTGGCATTTATTTTGTGGCTCTGATTGTTACCATGTTTTATGCGTTTTACATTAAAAAACCTCATTTTCAGTTTAGTATTCCAGAAAATGCGAAGGCATTACTCGAATATACCTTCTATATAATCCTTTCTGGAAGCGTGGCCAACTTACTTTTGGATGGTGATAAAATCATGCTCAATCAATATATGGACATTGAAAATATTGCTTATTATTCAATTGCTACTTTTATTGCGCTTGTAATCTCCGTACCAAGTAGGGCAATGCATCAGATTGTATATCCTATTACGGCTAAGTTAATGCATGACAACAAGTTAAAAGAACTAAATGTACTCTACAAAAAAACATCAATCAATTTACAAGTAGTAGGCGGTTTTGTAATGCTTGGCATTTTTGTCAATATTAATCAGTTGTATCAAATTGTTCCTAAAGAGTATAGTGGTGGTATTTTGGTTGTATTTATGATTGGATTATCTAAGTATTTTGATTTAATTCTGGGGAACAATAATGCCATTATTTTTAATACGAAGTATTACAGAGCAGTATTGTTTTTAGGCGTTTTTTTAGTTGTAGTTGCAGTAGGTTTAAACGCTATTTTTATTCCCTATTTTGGCATTATGGGTTCTGCATTCGCTACTTTGTTATCTATTACTTTTTACAGTATTGCAAAATTAATGTTCGTAGTAAAAAAACTTCACTTGTATCCGTTTACACCACAAACTTTATATTCGTTATTAATTACTTTGCTCTTGTTTTTAGTATTTTATTTCTGGGATTTTTCTTTCAATCCTTTGGTGAATATTCTTTTAAAATCGGTTTTAATAAGTATCGTATATGTTTACGTTAATTATCGATTTGTTATTTCGGCTGAGATTAATCAAACTATTGATGTAGTTCTTAAAAAAATTAAGATTATTTCGTAGTGTATTTAAAATCAGTGTATTGTTTGTTATTTTTAAGCTAGTATTAAAAAATTGTTAAGTGCCAAATATCACTAAAAGTTGGTATTGTAGCACTACTTCAAAGGTGGTAAATTTGCATATGTAAACTGTAAAATAAAACCTTAATTGTTTTTTAATTATGAAACTAACTCTTGTACAAAGCGATTCATCTGATGTTCAAAAAGACAACTTCGATTTTACTCTACAAAATAAATTAGCAGAAGGTTTTGTGGTTTTAGAAAAAAACGAAAAATTACCATACGTGGTGCTTCGTAAAGAAAAACAACCTGTAGATCATTTTTTTAATTTTGTATTATGTTGCGTTACGCTAGGACTTTGGTCAGTGGTGTGGGTATATTACGCAAAAGTAGCATCTAAGGCACAAGAAATATTAATTGCAATTGATGAAGATGGTAATACATTCCAAGAAAATTGTTATTTGAATTAATACCTCTTAAGTTTGTGTCTTAAAATTTATATCTCAAAAAATATGAAATTAAAAACAACTGTTGTAGCGCTGCTACTTTGTTTGGCGAGTCAAACCTTTGCCCAATCAATCTCAATGACTAATGATGATGGTGCGGCAATCAAAAAAAACAATTTAAAGATAAGCTTGACGAGTTTGGCCTTTAAAAATTTCCAATTTCAATACGAGCGCAGTCTTTCAAAAAGAATTGGGGTTGTGTTAGGATACGGCTTTATACCGGAAGGTGCGTTACCTTTTCAAAAAACAATCAATGAATTCACTTCTGACAATCCAGATACTGAGGGTATTTTTGAAAATGCTACTTTAGCCTATACGGCAATAACTCCTGAGGTTCGCTTTTACCTAGGAAAAGGATATGGCAAAGGATTTTACATTGCTCCATTTTATAGAAATGTAAAATACGATATCAGTAATGTGGTATTTACTTTTGATAGCAGTATTACAGGTACAAACAAAGAAAATTTGGCAATGGGTGGCAAACTTACAGCTAACTCATTTGGTTTGCAATTGGGTGCACAGTTTAATCTAGGAAAACATATTTTTTTAGATTGGTGGATTGTAGGACCACATTACGGAACTTCAGATGGAAATTTTTTAGGGGTTACCGATCGTGATTTGAACGCATTTGAGCAAAATGAATTACGAAACCAATTAGAAGATATTGAATTACCATTGTCTGATATTGAAACTACAGTTACAGCTCGTGGAGCAAGTATTAAAGTTAGCGGTCCTTGGGGCGGAATACGAAGCGGTATAAGTTTAGGATACCGTTTTTAAAATATATAGAACAAAACAAAAGCCGATTCTTCTCTAGAATCGGCTTTTTGCTTTTATAAAACTGCTTTCAAATAACTTGCAGTAATCGATTTTTTGTTTTTAACAATTTGTTCCGGTGTGCCAACAGCGAGCAATTGACCGCCATTTTCGCCTCCTTCTGGGCCCAAGTCAATAATCCAATCGGCACACTTAATCAAATCTAAATTGTGTTCGATTACGATGATGGAATGTCCTTTTTCTATCAAGGCATCAAATGAAGCTAAGAGCTTTTTAATATCGTGAAAATGCAATCCTGTAGTCGGTTCATCAAAAACAAACAAAGCTTTATCTTTTGTGGCTCCTTTGACTAAAAATGAAGCTAATTTAATTCGTTGTGCCTCACCACCGGAAAGGGTAGAGGAGGACTGTCCTAATTGCACATAACCCAAACCTACATCTTGTAATGGCTGTAGTTTTTGAGTGATTTTAGTTTGTTTGTGCGCGGCAAAAAAGGCAAGAGCATCATCTATAGTTAAACTCAATATTTCATGAATGTTTTTGCCTTCAAAAGTTACTTCTAGCACTTCCTTTTTAAAGCGTTTTCCTTGACAAGTTTCGCAAGGTAATTGTACATCCGCCATGAAGACCATTTCTACATTAATACTACCTTCTCCTTTGCATGTTTCGCAGCGTCCGCCATCTACATTAAAAGAGAAATGTTTGGCTTGGTATGCTCTTAATTTAGAGAGTTTTTCACGAGCGTACAAATCTCTGATGTCATCGTATGCTTTGATATATGTAACAGGATTAGATCGTGAACTGCGACCAATCGGGTTTTGGTCTACATACTCAATGTGTTTTATTTGCGAAAAAGAGCCTGTCATTTCACTAAACTGCCCGGCTTTGTCTCCTACATTTTCCAACTTTTTTTGCATAGCAGGAAAAAGAATCTTTTTTATTAACGTACTTTTTCCGCTTCCTGAAACTCCCGTAACAACAGTCAGCACATCCAATGGAAAAGTAACATCAATATTTTGTAAATTATTTTCTCGAGCTCCTTTTATTTCGATATGATTTTTAAATAATCTTCTTTTTTTAGGCACTTCAATGGCTAAATCTCCGTTCAAGTATTTGGCTGTAAGTGAATCGGCTTTCAGAATTTCTGGGTAAGTACCTTGTGCTACCAAATTTCCGCCTAATGTTCCTGCTTCAGGACCAATATCAATTATCATATCAGCAGCTTTCATGATGTCCTCGTCGTGCTCTACTACAATTACGGTGTTACCTAAATCACGCAATGAAAGCAAAACCTGAATCAATCGTTCGGTATCTTTTGGATGTAAACCAATACTAGGTTCGTCCAAGATATACATGGAGCCTACCAAGCTACTACCAAGAGAAGTTGCTAAGTTGATTCGTTGAGATTCACCGCCTGATAAGGTAGCTGAGTTTCGGTTTAAGGTTAAATAGTCGAGTCCTACTTGTGTTAAAAATGACAAGCGATTATTGATTTCAACTAGCAATCGTTTAGCAATTTGTTGCTCATAAGTATCTAGTTGAAGGTCTTTAAAAAAGGTAACTAAATGTTTTATTGGAAGATCAACTAGATCAGAAACAGTTTTGCCGTTAATTTTAACGTAAGAAGCCTCCACACGCAACCGTTTTCCTTTACATGCCGTACATTTTGTTTTGCCTCGGTAACGCGACAGCATTACTCGGTTTTGTATTTTATAATTTTTCTCTTCTAATTCTTTAAAAAAGTCATTTAAACCGACAAAATAAGAATTTCCAGTCCACAACAACTCTTTTTGCTCGTCGCTCAATTGGTAATAAGGTTTGTGTATTGGGAAATCAAATTTATAAGCCTTGTTAACCAATTCATCACGGTACCAACCCATACTTTCACCTCGCCACGGATAAATAGCGTTTTCAAATACAGATAAGGTAGAGTTGGGTACAACTAATTCTGCGTCAATACCGATGATGTTTCCGTAGCCTTCACACACCGGACAAGCTCCATACGGATTATTGAAGCTGAATAAATGTACATTGGGCTCTAAAAAAGCAATGCCATCTAATTCAAAATTATTGGAATAGGAATATTTTTGTTCGCCTTGCAAATCTTGTAGGTAACAAATTCCTTTTCCTTCAAAAAAGGCAGTTTGAACTGCATCTGCCAATCGGTTAAAGAATTCTTCTTCGTCTTTGACTACAATTCGATCAACAATTAAAAAGATCGTTTTTTTATCCAAATCATTTGGTAATTCATCAAGACGAACCATTTCGTTATCAACTAGAATCCTAGCGAAACCTTGCTGCAAGAGTACATTTAATTTGTCTTTGAGCAGTCTGCCTTCTTCGAGATGAATCGGGGCGAGGAGCAGCCATTTACTGTCTAACGGTAGCGATTTCACTTCGTTAACAACATCAGTAACAGTATTTTTTTTAACTTCTTGACCAGAGATTGGTGAAAATGTACGACCAATACGAGCGTACAATAATTTCATATAATCATAAATCTCGGTTGATGTACCAACTGTTGATCTGGCATTGGTAGTATTTACCTTTTGCTCAATTGCAATGGCGGGAGCTATACCTTTGATATATTCTACTTTGGGTTTGTCTAAACGCCCAAGAAATTGACGTGCATACGATGATAAACTTTCTACATACCTGCGCTGTCCTTCTGCGTAAAGCGTATCAAATGCCAAACTAGATTTTCCTGAACCTGAAAGTCCCGTTATTACAACTAACTTATTACGAGGTATGGCCACATCCACATTTTTTAAATTGTGAACTTGAGCTCCTTTGATAATAATATTTTTCTTTGGATCTAGCTTAGAAAGGTCAATTTGCATACAAATGATAATTTTTACA
Source organism: uncultured Flavobacterium sp. (assembly GCA_964566045.1). Classification (GTDB taxonomy): domain Bacteria; phylum Bacteroidota; class Bacteroidia; order Flavobacteriales; family Flavobacteriaceae; genus Flavobacterium. Next base: position 38,489 of record CAZMHK010000003.1, on the reverse strand, counting down.
AAAGTAAGCATTTTTGAACAGAGATTTGAGCGTGAACAATTCACAATTAATCATTAAAACAAGGAGATTAAATGCTTTTTTGATTGTTGCTTTTTTTATCAGCATGCTAAATGCAAAAAATACTATTTTTAGATTTACTTTTGGAAAAACAAAATTTTTGAATCTTGAAAACACCAATTTACCTCTTACTGTTATTTTGTTATTCTGTAGCGTTTTCGCAGGAATTACCTCCTATCGTTAAGTATAACTCATCAACTTATGGTGCAGGAAATCAAAACTGGATGATAGCGCAAGATGAAAACCATTTTGTTTTTTTTGCAAACAATGAGGGTTTACTCGAATTTAATGGTTCAACATGGGAATTGTACCCTTCGCCAAATGAAACCATCTTACGTTCAGTGAAGTTAATTGGTAACAAAATTTATACTGGTTGCTATATGGAATTTGGATATTGGTCTAGGCAGGCCAATGGCAAATTAAAATACTACTCTTTAAGTCAAAAAATAAAATCAAAAATTATTGATGATGAGCAGTTTTGGAATATCCTGCAATATGAACATTGGGTTATCTTTCAGTCATTAGATCGTATTTATATTTATGATTCAAAAAACAACAGTTTTAAAATTGTACATCCTAAAGCCACCATTTTGAAAGCATTTTGCACCAAAAGTGGTATTTTTTTTCAAACAGTAAACAGTGGACTGTTTGAAATTGAAAGTGGAGTACCGCGTCTCGTTTCATCGCATCCCGTGATTTTGAAAAACAAAATTGTCAATGTGCATGATACTGGAAATGCTTTATTAATTCAAACGCAGCAAAATGGCTTGTTTCAACTCTCAGGTACGGCTCTCACGAAATTCCCGACGACGGTTGATGCACAATTAGAAGCGAGTAATGTTTATAGTAGTCAAAAATTGTCTGACGGAAGTATGGCATTGGGCACTGTTTCGAATGGAATATATATTATCAGCTCAACCGGACAATATCGCTATCATATAACTCAAAATAAAGGATTGAGTAATAACACGGTGCTTTCTCTTTTTGAAGATGATGATAAAAATTTATGGGTAGGTTTAGATAACGGTATCAATTGCATTAATTTACAGTCGCCTGTACAAAACTATGTAGATGATACGGGTGTTTTAGGGACGGTTTACGCCTCTAAATTGCACAAAGGCTTGCTTTATATTGGTACGAATCAAGGTTTGTTTTCTAAAAAATATGGTAGCAATGAGTCTTTTCAGTTCATAAAAGGTACAAAAGGGCAGGTGTGGTCTTTATTTACCTATGACGACACATTATTTTGTGGTCACGATTCTGGAACATTTGTACTCAATGCAGGAGTAGCTACTTCTATTTTTTCTGAATCAGGAACTTGGAAATTTGAATCGGTTCCGAACCAAAAAGGACTTTTACTACAAGGAAATTATTACGGAATTTCAGTGCTGCAAAAAACAGCATCAGGATGGGCTTTTAAAAACAAAATGGCTGGCTTTTATTACTCTTCAAAATATTTTGAAGTAACTAGTAAAAATCAAGTTTTTGTAAGTCATGAATATAAGGGTGTGTATCGACTGCAGGCAGATTCAAATTGGAGTAAAATCAAGTCAATATACACTTATCAATCACCAACTAAAGGTAAGCACGCTAGTTTAACGCAGTTTAATAATTCTATTTATTATGCCAATAAACAAGGAGTCTATAAATTGAATACCGTCACTAACCAATTTGCTAAAGACAATTTATTAAGTAGCGTTTTTGCAAAAGATGAATACACATCTGGTAAGCTAATTGTAGATGATGCCAATAAAATTTGGCTTTTTTCAAAAAATTACATCCATTATTTTTCTGTTGGAAAATTGAGCAGCCAACTAAAGCAAAATGTTATTCCAATTCCTGCATTTTTATCAAATTCGATGCTGGGTTATGAAAACATAACTCCCATCGGGATCAACAATTATTTGATAGGAACAACCGATGGATTTTTTATTTTGAATCTAAACGATTTGAGTTTTAAAAATTATAAGCTTAGCATAACCGCAATTACCATTAACAAGCAAAATGAGCCGATTAAAAATCAAGTTATTGCATCAGAAGGTTCTTTTAAATTTGATGAAAATAACATCACTATTAATTACACCATTCCGGAGTATAACAAATACATAAATGCAGAGTTTCAATATTTACTCGAAGGTTTTCAAGAGCAGTGGAGCGAGTGGAGTTCAAAAACTGTAGTTAATTTTAAAAACCTTCCGCCCGGTAACTACATTTTCAAGGTACGTGCCAAATATGCCAATGGAACTCTTGATAATGCCATCAAATATCAGTTTACTATTGAAAAACCATGGTTTTTGACCAATTTAGCAATATTTATTTATGTTGTTTTATTTGGATTTGCGGCTAGATTTATTCACAAAGCCTACCGAAAATATTATTTGGAAAAAGAACGCAAATTGATTGAAGAAAATAATCTTTTGTTAGAGATTAAAGAATTAGAAAATGAACAAGAGCTTATGCGTGTTCGAAATGAGCAGCTTTCGCGAGATGTTGATACCAAAAATAAGGAATTAGCGGCATCGACTATGAGTTTAAACAGTAAAAACGAGCTGCTAGCTTTTATTAAAGAAGATTTAAAGAAAACTTCCGAAGAAGGAAATAAAAGTATCAAATCGGTGATTACAACAATCAATAAAAACATTTCAGGAGGCGATAGTTGGAGCGTGTTTAAAGAAGCTTTTGATAATGCAGATAAAGATTTCTTGAAGAGAATTAAAACCGCGCATCCTAATTTAACTCCCAATGATTTACGATTATGCGCTTACCTAAGATTGAACCTTTCGTCTAAAGAAGTAGCTCCTTTGTTAAACATATCAGTACGAAGTGTTGAAATTAAAAGATATCGTTTGCGTAAAAAGATGGAATTACCCCATGAGCAAGGACTAGTTGAATATATATTAGCCATTTAGGTTCCTAATTTTACAGCAAAAAAACTATACATTACCACAACATTAACGTTATTGTTGTGGTTTTTTTTGTTGTAGTATTAGGTTTAGTACCAGTAAAGTTCCCGTTTTTCGGTCTGTTTTGGGATATTCGAATTAAAATATTGATTTTTTTAAATTGTATGTTTTTTGTTGAGGTTCTTTTTGATTTATTAACAGTTTATCAAGTTAATTTTAACATTCACAAAAAACATAAAATATGAAGACAAACTATCTACTCATGCTCTTTCTACTTATTACTTCTTTTGGTTTTGCCCAAGGGAACGACGTAGGAGGAATTGTAAAAGAAGCAGGTTCAGGTGTACCTATTCCGGGAGTTAATGTTCAAATCAAAAATGCAACTAAAGGAACATCGACAGATTTGGATGGACGATTTGAAATTAAAAATGTACCAAATGGAGCTACCTTAGTATTCTCGTACATTGGCTACAAAAATTTAGAATTGAAAATATCTTCCTCAAATAATGCCCTTAATGTTGCTTTGGAAGAAGATTCAAAGGTGCTAGATGAAGTAGTAGTTATAGGTTATGGTAGTCAAAAAAAGCGTGAAGTAACAGGTGCTGTTTCTGTGGTCAGTAGCAAAACTCTTGAAGCTTTAAGTCCAGTTCGTGTAGAGCAGGCCTTGCAAGGTACTGTTTCAGGAGTAAATGTTACATCTACCTCAGGTGCTCCAGGAGCCTCATTGGATATTCGAATTAGAGGTATTGCTACTAATGGCGAAAACAGACCTACCACTATTATTGATGGTTACGTAGGAGAATTAGGTTTATTAAACCCTAATGACATCGAATCGATTACTGTTTTAAAAGATGCTCAAGCAGCTATCTATGGTACAATTGGAGCAAACGGAATTATCCTAGTTACTACAAAAGCAGGAAAGAAAAATTCAAAGGGCAAAATCAGCTACAACACTTACACTGGTTTCCAGGAAACTTCAAGATCACTTCCTACGCTTAATGCTACTGAATACGCTTTGCTGCTAAATGAGAGTTATGCAAATGGTGGTGCTGCCATTCCTTTTCCAAATGTTTCTGGATTGGGTAGAGGTACTGATTGGCAGAAAGAAGTTTTTAGCACCAATGTTCCTATCATTAGTCACGATCTTTCATTTTCGGGTGGGTCAGATAAGGTAACATACAGTGTTAGTGGCTCTCATATCGATCAAGAAGGTATTGTTGGTAGAGACAAATCAGGCTTTTTGAGAAATACAGCAAGGATTGCACTTGGGGCAGATGTTACTGACAGACTTAAGTTAAAAACTAATGTAATTTATACCTTTTTCAACAGAAAAAATTTAAATGAAAATGGCCTTGGTTCTGTGTTGTTTAATGCCTTGAATACACCATCGACCATCAGGCCATATGATAACAACGGAGATTTTACAAAAGTACCAACAAGCCCGGGATTAGGTATTGAAATTATCAATCCTTTAGAGCAAATGGCAAATACGTACAACGACTATAATTTTAAAAAAATCAACGGAAATTTTGGTTTAGAGTACAAAGCATTTAAAAACTTTGTGATTTCTAGTTCGATTGGTTTCAATACATCAAACAGTGAATCAAAATCTTTTGCAAAGCAAGTATCTTACGGTGGAAAAGTTTTCGATGTTTTACGTAGTTCTGTTTCACAAAATGTAATCAACGATAATGATTATTCTTTCGATTTATATGGAACTTACTCAAACAAATTTAGTGAAAATCATAATGTAACTGCAACTGTAGGTAATACCATTTACAAACAGTTTGGTAATGGTTTGTTTGCAACAGGATATGATGTGCCTTATAATTCATGGGAATTTGCTGACATTGCTCTAACAAGAGGTATTCCGCCGGCAGGAACGATTCCAGTTGGTTCGTATGTTTATGATGAACGCAGGCTGTCTTACTTTGCAAGAGGACAATATGATTATAAAGGAAAATATTTGTTTTCGGCTATGATTCGCAGAGATGCTTCAAGCAAATTTGGTCCAGGTAACAGAGTGGGCTATTTCCCTTCAGTAACCGCTGGATGGGTAATTTCTGATGAAGGATTTTTTGGAAAAGAGAAGCTTATTAATTTTATGAAGTTAAGAGGAAGTTATGGAACATTGGGTAATGACCAAATACCAAACAATGGATATATTTCTCAATTAAATGGTGAAGCAACTTATGTGTTTGACGGCACTTTAATTAACGGTTTGGCTACGGGACAAATTCCTAATCCAAATTTAAAATGGGAAGAAGCCAGAAAATTTGACGTTGGTTTAGATTTGAGGTTAATGAATGACAAAATCTCAGTTGTAGCGGATTATTTTATAGATACACGCGCTGATTTATTAATCCCTTTTATCCCTGTGTCAGGAATTACAGGCACCGCTGCTCCCGGAGCGGCATCACCAACAATCAATGCGGGTACAGTACGTAACTCTGGTTTAGAATTTGCAGTTAATTACAACAATAAAATTTCTGAAAAATTTTCTATCAATCTAGGGTACAACGTTACCTTCTTGAAAAACGAAGTACTTGAGGTGAACAACGGTATTGGCTACATTGAAGGCGGATCGTTTGGAGTAGGACAACAAGCGCCATCGAGAATGGAAGTAGGACAACCAATAGGATACTTTTTAGGTTATAAAACAGATGGGATTTTTCAAAATCAAGCCGAAGTTGCGGCGCATCCCTCTCAATTAGCGCTTGGCGCAGAGGCTAGCCCTGGTGATTTGCGATTTGTAGATGTTAACGGCGATGGTGTTTTAGATGCAAAAGACCGTACTAACATCGGTGATCCAATTCCAACAGCTACCATGGGTTTCAATATTCAAATGAATTACAAACAATTTGATTTTGCCATGTATACCTTTGCCTCAGTAGGCAATGATATGGTTCGTAATTACGAACGAAATCTTACGGATGTAAATAGACTGAACTATGTTTTAGGACGTTGGACAGGTGAAGGTAGCACGAATTCAATTCCAAGAGTAACAACGGGAGCTACGGGCAATTCAAACTTCTCAAGCTATTTTGTAGAAGACGGCTCTTATGCCCGAATTCAAAACATGCAACTGGGATATTCTTTAAACTCTGGATTTATTGAAAAAGCGGGTATTTCAAAAGTACGTTTATATGCAGGGGTAAACAATCTTTACACTTTTACAAAATACCGCGGTTATGATCCGGGCGCTTCAAGCGGAGCTCCTATTGGAGGTGGTATTGACAATGGTTTTTATCCTATTCCAAGAACCTATTTGTTAGGTTTAAATCTTAATTTTTAATTCGACACACAATGAAAAAGTACATATATATTGGTTTACTTTCGGTTGCTGTTAGTTCCGCTTTAATGGTTTCTTGTAGCGATGAGTTTGTAGACAGACCGGTTCAGTATTCAATCGATTCAGAGAATTATTTTAACTCAAAATCAGATTATGACAATGCGTTAATTGCAACCTACGATATTTTACAGTCAACTTATCTAAATGTTTTATTGGGAGAAATTGCTTCTGATAATACCTTGGCGGGGGGAGAAAGTCAATCGGATACGCCAGGTTTTCAGCAAATTGACGATATGATTCATACTCCGGTAAATAGTAATTTGAAAAATCTATGGGATTTTATGTTCGCGGGCGTACAACGTGCCAACTATATCTTAGAATTCAAAGACAAAACCGATTTTACAGGAAAAAATCAAGTGATTGCTGAGGCGCGTTTTTTAAGAGCCTATTTCCATTTTGAATTAGTAAAATGGTTTGGAGGAATCCCGTTGAAAGGTGATGCACGCTTTAGTCCAGGCGATGAAAAATCAATCAAAAGATCTAGTCCTGCTGAAGTGTATGCATCTATTGAGGCAGATTTAATTTTTGCTTCCGAAAATTTACCAATTACAGCTGCACAAAAAGGACGAGTAACTCGTGGAGCAGCATTAGCACTTTTAGGTAAAGCGTATTTGTATCAAAATAAATTTGCACCTGCTGCTGCTGCCCTAGAGCGCGTAATAAATTCTTCAGCATACTCATTAGTGTCTAATTACAATTCAATTTTTGAAGAAGCAGGCGAAAATGGACCAGAGTCTGTTTTTGAAGTTCAGTATACCGATACAGAGGGTGCTGGTTTTAATTGCTTGCAATGTAGCGAAGGAAATGTAGCAGTTGGATTTAGCGGACCGCGTAATTATACCGGTGACGTATTTAGCTCTGGATTTAGTTTTAATGTTCCTACACAAAAAATTGTAAATGCTTTTGAAGCAGGTGACAACAGAAAAGCAGTTGCTATTTTAGATATTGAGGCTTGGGCAGCAAGTACTGGAGCTACATTTGGCAAAGGGTATGAGCACACCGGATTTTTTAACCGAAAATACATTCCAAGAAAAAGACGTGCTGATGCGCAAGGCGATTTGAATTTAACCAATCCGAACAACTACAGAGCAATTCGTTATGCTGATGTATTATTGATGGCTTCGGAAGCTTTGAATCGAGGAAACATCGATGATGCCAAAGCAAGAGGTTATCTAAATCTAGTGCGTCGTCGTGCATTCGGAGATTTAAATCATGACATCGCTTCATCAGGTGCTGCCTTAACAGATTTTATTTGGGCAGAAAGAAGAGTGGAACTAATGGGCGAAGGGCACCGTTTCTTTGATTTAGTTCGTACCGGAAAAGCAGCTCAAGAAATCGCAGGATTTACAGCAAATAAACACGAATTGTTTCCTATTCCAATCGAGGAAATTCAATTTGCTAACGGAAATTGGGCGCAAAATCCAGGATACTAAAAACTAATACTATTTAGATATGAAAAAGTTAAAATTAATACTAAGTATTTTTGTACTGACATTCGCTTTTGGGTGTTCAGAAGAAAATAACGATGTTGATTTAGATAGCATCGCTGCTCCATCTAATATCTCAGCACTCACAACGATTACGCAAGACAATACGGGTAATGTTACCTTTTTGCCAAAAGGTGATGGGGTAACGCAATTCGAAATATATTTTGGTGACACCACAACAACTCCTGTATTTTTGATGGCAGGTCAAACGGTTACACATAAATATAAAGAAGGAAAATACAATGCGCGCATTGTGGGAGTAACTTTAAACGGTAAAAGAACAGAAACGATTCAAGAGGTAATGGTTTCGTTTTTGGCACCTCGCAATTTGGTTACCAATATAGCAATAGGAAGTAATTTAGGAATTACAGTTTCAGCAGAGGCGGAATTAGAAACTTTCTTTCAAGTCTATTTTGGCGATGTTCCCAACGAAGTACCTGTTGATTTTATGCAAGGGGATGTAATTGCACATACGTATAAAGCTGCAGGCACATACCAAGTAAGAGTGGTGGCGCTTAGCGGTGGTGTTGCAAAAACTGAGAAAACGGAAAGTGTAACTGTTACAAACTTATTTGCCGCTCCAGCACCTACTATCCCTGCTGCCAACGTAATATCCATGTTCAGTAACAGTTATACGAACGTTGCTGTTGATACTTGGAGAACATCTTGGTCACAAGCAACTCTTGAAGATATTGATATTAGCGGTAATGCTACTAAAAAGTATAGTGCTTTGAATTTTGTTGGAATCGAAGCTACTTCTTCTCCTATAAACGCATCGGCAATGACTTTTTTCCATATTGATATTTGGTCAGCCGATTTAACTGAATTCAAAGTTAAGTTAGTCGATTTTGGTGCTAATGGTACTTTTGGTGGAGGTGATGATAGAGAACACGAGATTACAATTGCAAATCCAAAAAGAGAAGAATGGGTGAGTTTAGACATACCTTTGAGTGACTTTACAGGATTAACAACTCGCAGTCATATTGCACAATTGATTTTAGTTGGAGCACCATCTTCAAATAATACAGTTTATGTTGACAATGTTTTTTTCTATAATACAGCGGCTTCAATTACTGCTTCACCAAATCCTACTTTACCAGCATCAAAGGTGATTTCTATGTTTAGTGATGCATACACTAATGTAACTGTTGATACTTGGAGAACTTCTTGGTCCAGCGCTACTTTAACTGATGTTAGTATAAGCGGTAACGCTACAAAAAAATACAGTGCTTTAAACTTTGTAGGTATTGAAGCAACGAGTACACCAATTAATGCTACAGCGATGACACATTTTCATACGGATGTGTGGTCATCTGATTTTACTGAATTCAAGATTAAGTTAGTCGATTTTGGAGCGAACGGATCTTTCGGAGGAGGTGACGATGTAGAACATGAAATAACAATTGCATCACCTGCGAAAAACACTTGGGTGAGTTTAGATATTCCGTTAAGTCAGTTTACTGGTCTTACCACAAGAGCGCATATCGCACAATTGATTTATGTGGGAGCACCTTCAGGAAACAATACGGTTTATGTCGATAATGTTTATTTCCATAACTAAATCAATTTAGATTTAAAAAAATAACAAAATGAAAAAATTAATATCAAACATTGTAGCTCTCTTTGCCCTTCTGTTGATGGTCAATTGTCAAGAGGATAATTTAGGCTTTGGGTCAATTAATGCGCCTTCTGGACTTCAAATAACGGCTGAAATTGTAGGTAAAACTGCAGCATTGCCAAATGGCGACGGTTCCGGTAAAGTAAAGTTCACAAGTAAAGCTGATAATGCCATTTCGTACAAGTATGTTTTTAGTGATGGAACTTCTCAAAATGTTCCGAGTGGTGTTTTTGAAAACACTTTTCTTACGCCCGGAACAAATACGTACACTGTTACAGTAATCGCTTCTGGAGCGGGAGGAGTTACCTCTACAAGCACTCTAGAACTAACTGTTTTTAGTGATTTTAAAGACGAAATCGCCGTGCAACGTCTTACAGGTGGGTCTTCAAGAAAATGGTATTGGGCACAAAGCGAGCCAGGTCATTTAGGTGTGGGGCCAAATGTAGCGTGGGCTGATCCTACTTTTGGTACTCAAAATTATTATCCATCATTTTATAGCGCCGCAGCAAATGAAAAATCAGCAACGTGTATGTACAATAGTGTGATGACATTCTCACTAGTAGGGCAGCAAATGAAATTTGAATTGGATAATAAAGGTGAAACTTTCTACAACGGTGCATTTATTGGTGGAGGAGACGATGCTTGCCGTCCTTTAAATACTAGTGGTTTAAAAACAGTTACTTTGAGCAAATCAGAATCTTTTGTTTCTAAAAATCCAGGTGCAGCAACCCAAACAAGAGGAACAGTTCTTAACATTGCTGATGGTGGATTCATGGGCTACTTTGTAGGTGCTAGCTCCTACGAAATTTTAAGTATTACTGACAATCGTATGACAGTTCGTGTAATTCAATCTGGAAATCCTTTCTTAGCTTGGTACCATACATTTACAACATCGCCAGCGGGTTCAGCGGTTAATCCAACTCCTGTAACAGATTATACAGTTTTAAAATTTTCAGATGAATTTAATGTAGATGGTGCTCCGGATCCAACAAAATGGGGTTATGATTTAGGTACTGGTACAAACGGTTGGGGAAATAACGAATCTCAAAGTTATACAAGTGCAGCCGATAACGTTGTGGTATCAAACGGAACTTTAAAAATTACTGCTAAAAAAGTAGGTTCAAGTTATACCTCTGCTCGTATTAAAACAGAAAATAAATTTGAATTTACTTACGGTAAGATCGAAGTAAGAGCTAAACTTCCAATCGGGCGCGGAACTTGGCCTGCAATTTGGTCGCTTGGTGAAAATTATGCAACCAATCCTTGGCCTGCCTGTGGTGAAATTGATTATATGGAACACAGAGGAAACGAGCAAAATGTAATTCATGGTTCCTTACATTATCCGGGTAATTTTGGTGGTAGCGCTAATACAGCAAAGACTACAATTCCAAATGTCTCAACAGAGTTTCATATTTACAAAACCATTTGGACTCCAACTTCTATAAAAATTTATGTTGATGATACTTTGGTACACTCCGTAAACAATACGAGTAGTTTACCTTTTAATAAGGATTTCTTCTTGATTATGAATGTGGCAATGGGTGGTACTTTTGGAGGGGCAATTGATCCTGCTTTCGTACAATCAGCAATGGAAGTCGACTATGTTCGAGTTTACCAATAACGGTATATTTATAAATCAATCAATAAGAGGTAGGTAGCATTACCTACCTTTTGTTTTTTAAAAAAGACTAAAAATGAAACATTCATTTATATACTTGGCAGTTTGCGTAAGCGTTGCTGTGGCTTGTAGTAAACAGACATTGCAAGCTCCAGTGAGTATGAAAACTACAAATACATTAGACCGTAAAGTTGATTCTGTCCTCAATTTAATGACTCTCGCTGAAAAAGTAGGTCAGCTCAATCAGTACAATGGTTTTTGGGATATTACCGGGCCTACCCCAAAAGAAGGTCAAGCAGCCAAAAAATACGACGATTTAAAAAAGGGCTTGGTAGGATCTATGCTCAACGTAAAAGGGGTGAAAGATGTGCGTGCCTTGCAGAAAATTGCTGTAGAAGAAACTCGTTTGGGTATTCCGTTGCTTTTTGGATTCGATGTTATTCACGGATACAAAACAATAAGCCCAATTCCGTTAGCTGAAGCAGCTAGCTGGGATCTATCAGCGATCAAAAAATCAGCGGCAATTGCAGCCGAAGAAGCTGCAGCAGTAGGCTTAAATTGGACCTTTGCACCAATGGTTGATGTAGCGCGAGATGCCCGTTGGGGTCGCGTGATGGAAGGCGCTGGCGAAGATCCGTTTTTAGGAAGTAAAATTGCAGTAGCTCGTGTCCAAGGTTTTCAAGGAACGGATTTAGCAGCAACCAACACTATTTTGGCCTGTGCAAAACATTTTGCTGGTTATGCTTTCGCAGAATCAGGGCGTGATTACAATACAGTTGATATCAGCGAATCAGTTTTGCAAAACACTATTTTTCCTCCGTTCAAAGCCGCCGCTGATGCGGGCGTGCGTACCTTCATGAATTCATTCAATGAGTTAAATGGCGTACCGGCAACCGGAAGTGCTTACTTGCAAAGAGAAATCTTGAAGAAAGATTGGAATTTCGACGGGTTCGTAGTTTCTGATTGGGGTTCTATCAATGAAATGATTCCACACGGATTTGCAAAAGACAGCAAACATGCCGCTGAATTAGCTATCAATGCAGGTTCTGATATGGATATGGAATCTTCAGCATATGTTGATCATTTGGTTCAGTTAGTTAAAGAAGGCAAAGTGAAAGAAGCGACAATCAACGATGCTACCAGACGAATTTTGAAAGTAAAATTCGAATTGGGATTGTTTGATGATCCATACAAATATTGCGATGAAAATCGTGAGAAAACAACGGTTGGAAAGCAAGAATTTCATGATGGCGTTTTAGATGTGGCTAAGAAGTCTATCGTTTTATTAAAAAATGAAAAAAACTTGTTACCCTTGCAAAAGTCAGGTCAAAAAATTGCAATTATTGGTGCACTTGCGGCAGATAAAACAAGTCCGCTTGGAAGTTGGCGTATTGCTGCTGATGACAATACAGCAGTTTCTGTTGTTGAAGGAATGCAAAAATATACTGGAAACCAAATCACCTACGTTAAAGGTGCTGATGTAGCGGTAGGAAGAACGCAGTTTATTTGGGAAACTAATATTAATATGATGGACAAAAGTGGTTTTCCTGAGGCGGTTGCTGCTGCAAAAAAAGCAGATGTTGTGGTAATGGTTTTAGGCGAGCACGGTTTGCAATCAGGTGAAGGACGCAGTAGAGCCAACATCGATTTACCAGGAGTGCAACAAGAATTATTAGAGGAAGTTTACAAAGCAAACCCAAATGTTGTTTTGGTACTCAACAACGGTCGTCCGTTAGCATTGCCTTGGGCAGATCAAAATATTCCAGCAATTGTAGAGGCTTGGCAATTAGGTACGCAAAGTGGTAATGCTATTGCGCAAGTACTTTATGGTGATTACAACCCAAGTGGTAAGTTACCAATGACTTTTCCACGCAGTGTAGGGCAATTGCCTTTGTATTACAATGCTAAAAATACGGGCAGACCAACAATGAACGAACCTGAAAGTGTGTTTTGGTCGCATTTTATTGATGAGAAAAATACACCTTTGTATCCATTTGGACATGGTTTAAGCTACTCTAAATTTGAATATTCCGATTTAAAACTAAGTTCTAATTCTTTTGGTATAAACGGAAAAATTGAAGTCGCAGTAACCTTGAAAAACAACAGTAAAATAGCTGGGAAAGAAGTGGTTCAATTATACATTCGGGACCTAATTGGTAGCACAACTCGTCCTGTTAAAGAGTTGAAAGGCTTTGAATTGGTCGAACTTCAAGCTAACGAATCAAAAAAAGTAACTTTTACTATTGATGAAAAAACCATCGAATATTTTACCGCTAACCGCAAATGGGAGGCCGAAGCGGGCGATTTTAAAGTGTTTGTAGGCGGAAGTTCAGCAACGGTTTTAGAAAGTAGTTTTCTATTTGTAAAGTAAATAAAGATGAAAAAATACATCATTTTTTTGATTTTGATTGTGCAATGTAGTTTTGCACAACAGCAACGAAAGTTAGTTTGGGAGGAGAATTTTAACGGGTCAAGTTTGAATGAAAAAGATTGGAATTTTGAACTTGGTGATGGCTGCCCTAATTGTGGCTGGGGTAACAACGAACGACAATTGTACACGAAAACAAACCATAAAGTAGCTAACAATCAATTGACAATTGTGGGCAAAAAAGAAGGTAATACCTATTCTTCCACACGCATCACTACCCAAGGTAAAAAAGAATTCCAGTACGGACGTTTTGAGGCTCGGGCTAAATTGCCAGTGGGACAAGGCGTTTGGCCGGCATTCTGGATGTTAGGGTCTAATATCAAACAAGTAGGTTGGCCACTTTGCGGTGAAATCGATATTCTTGAATACGTGGGGAAGGAGCCTCACATGGTTTTTACATCGCTACATACGCAGGCAAGTCACGGCAATACGATCAATACTAAAAAAACAAAGTTTGAAAATATTGAAAATGGATTTCACATCTATGCAGTAGAATGGACAAAGGATAAAATGGATTTTTTTGTAGACAATCAATTGGTATATACCTTTCAACCAGAACAAAAAACGGAAGCAACTTGGCCTTACAATCAACCATTCTATCTAATTGTAAATATGGCAATAGGTGGCAATTTTGGCGGACCCGAGGTTGATGATACTATCTTACCACAAGAATTTGTGATTGATTATATCAGAGTTTATCAATAACCTATTCAAATTTTTTAAGCAAGGAGTTAATGCTTATTTTTTTTTAAAAATAGTTTCACACTATAAAAGCTGTTGTTCGTATTGCGAGCAACAGCTTTTTATTTAAACAGAGTTTAAAATTTAAATGATCTTGATTAGGTGGAAAACAAGCTCTTACATCTTTGCTTTTAAGCGCACAAAGTTAAATCAAGTTTTAAAATTTAACATTTTTTGCCATCAAAATGTTAACTTTTCTTGATTTTACTTGTAACTTAAAAAAAAAAATAGCTATTTTTGAATCATAATTTAACGCAAAACTTACTGCCTATAACAGGAAAATACTTTTTAGAACATTATCCCCAATTAATTACACCTAAAAAGTACTATTATGGTTAGTATACAACTTCCTGACGCGTCATTAATCAAAGAGTATATCGCCGGCAATGAGGATGCACTAGCAAAACTCATCAAAAGACACGAATCTAAGATTTATGGTTTTATTTATTCAAAAGTCCCAGATCGCGATGTTACCAACGATATTTTTCAAGATACATTCATAAAAGTTATCAACACCCTTAAGTCTAATTCGTATAACGAAGAAGGTAAATTTTTGCCTTGGGTAATGCGTATTGCACATAATTTAATCATTGATCATTTTCGTAAATCTAAAAAAATGCCCCTTTTTAGAGAAACCGACGAATTCTCTATTTTTTCGATCATGACTGATGAATCATTAACGGTAGAAAATCAAATTATTGCTGATCAAGTGCAATTAGATATTAAAAAATTAATCGAAGAGCTTCCTGATGATCAAAAAGAGGTTTTAATTATGCGCATGTATCAAGATATGAGCTTTAAAGAAATAGCCGAAACTACGGGAGTTAGTATCAATACAGCTCTTGGGCGCATGCGTTATGCCTTACTCAATTTACGTAAAGTGATAGATAAACATCAAATAGTTTTAACGGTTTAGCAATAATAGCCAAAGTAAAGCGTTATCATAGAAACAAAATCTTGTATTCTATGGCAAAAATTTACTCTAAAAAATTGCAGACAAGTGCTGTAATGAAACCCAAAAAAGAAACCATTTCTTTTTTACTCAATTATTCAAAAGCCTTGCATTTAATGCAAACCAAAGATCAAAAATTTCTGATAATAGCAAATTGAATGGCCTGAGTTATTTATCGATTTTTAATAAGTATAAATAAACCACTTTCTAGTCGATGAAAGTGGTTTTTTTATACTTATTTCCCTTTGTAAAAACTATCAATAACTGTTTTTCTGCCAATAGTTTTGGTAATAATATCGCGTTCCAAATCCCAACCACGAGCTGGCGAATATTCGCGTCCATACCAAATGATTTGTAAATGCAAGTCGTTCCAAGTAGCTTCAGGGAAAAGGCGTTTGGCATCTTTTTCAGTCTGCATCACATTTTTACCATTCGTTAAATTCCATCGGTACATCAAGCGATGAATGTGCGTATCGACTGGAAAAGCAGGCACGCCAAAAGCTTGTGACATCACCACACTCGCAGTTTTATGTCCCACTGCAGGCAATTCCTCCAAGGCTTCAAAACTTTGCGGCACCTCACCATTGTACTTGTCAATTAAAATATGAGATAAACCATGAATTCCCTTCGATTTCATTGGCGACAAGCCACAAGGTCGAATGATTTCTTTAATTTCATCAACGGTCATTTTCACCATGTCAAACGGGTTATCCGCCTTCGCAAAAAGCAAAGGTGTTATTTGATTGACCCTAACATCAGTGCACTGTGCCGAGAGTAAAACTGCAATCAATAGCGTATACGGATCCTTATGATCAAGCGGAATCGGTATGGTAGGATATAATTCTTTTAACGTATTTATAACAAAAGTTACACGTTCCTGTTTGTTCATTTTCGTACTTTTAACTCAGGTAAAATTAACAAAAATTTTAAGAGGAGCCTAATCCAGCTGTACATTGCAAGTCCTCCTTCAAAACACTTTTTTTTCTAGAATGCTAAAGGAGCTTCCTGCCGGTCGCTCTTTATCATCCTGAAAAAAATAGTGTCTTTCAGTCCGGGCTTTCCATTTCCATCTGGGGCATATCTCAATTAAAAACACAAATAGAAGTAAAATTTACAATCCATGACAACATTAAAAAAAGGCGATGCCGCTCCCGCATTTACAGGAATCGATCAAGACGGAAATACCCATCAACTAGCTGATTATGCTGGTAAAAAATTAGTAGTTTTCTTTTATCCAAAAGCTAGTACACCAGGTTGTACCGCTGAGGCATGTGATTTAAGAGATAATTTTGAGCGTTTTCAAGCAAAAAACTATGCCATATTAGGCGTAAGCGCTGATTCGGCCAAAGCTCAAGGAAAGTTCAAAGACAAGTATGAATTTCCTTTCCCTTTATTAGCTGACGAAGACAAAGCTGTAATTCAGGCTTTCGGAGTTTGGGGGCCTAAAAAATTCATGGGTAAGGAGTATGATGGCATTCACCGAACTACCTTTATTATAGATGAAAACGGCATTATCGATGATGTAATTTCAGATGTAAAAACTAAAGTTCACGCCGCTCAAATTTTGAAATAAAAATTACAAACTCATTTCACCAAAGTAGTTAACTTCAACTATTGCTTCGTTTGATGAAAACAAAAAACCTTGTTAGTAAATGCTAACAAGGTTTTTTTATACCGTTTAAAGTGAATCTTTAATTGACTTCTTTTAAAATTTTATTCGGGTCGTAACCAAACAATTGGTGTTCTTTGATAATTTCTGCAATACCTGACGGTAGCATACTTTCCCAACCTGGTTTTCCATTGTTAATCATATTAAGCACTTGACGAGAAAATACCTCCAAAATTGTAGGATCATAGTCGTCAATATCAACTACTTTACCATTAAATTTAAAGAACTTGTAAAGTTCCTTCATTCTAGGATGTACTTTTAAGTTATCTGAGTTGATGATCACACCATCTTCGCCCATCATAGGGTATAAAAACACCTTCATGTCGCGATAGAATAATTTACCAAAGGCTTCTAATATCCCACCACTCAAATGGCGGTAGTATTTTTCATCAAAAATATCAACTAAGTTGTTTACACCTAGCGCCAATCCCATGCGGGCTTTGGTATAGTTAGCAAAATATTCAACTACTTTGTAATATTCTTGAAAGTTCGATATCATTACCGTTTGTCCAAGAGAACAAAGTAATTCGGCACGATCCATGAAATCTCTTTCGTCAATTTCACCATCCGATCGCAAATTCGAAAGTGTAATTTCAAAAACAACCAAGGTATTGTCTTTATCGACCTTGTTTTCATTTAGGAACATTTTTAATGATTTCTCATACATGTCCATGTTTACCTTGGTTACCGGTCTAAAACTTCCTCTGAAAGCTAAGATATTCTTCTTGTACAAAATGGCAGCAGGTAAAATGTTTTTTCCATCAGGATTAAACATCACCGCATCAGTCATTCCGTTTTTAACTAACTGTAAACTCATCAAACGGTTATCTACATCAGCAAAGCGTGGTCCCGAAAAGTTAATGGTATCAATTTCGAGTTGGTCTTTGTCTAAATGGTCGTACAGGTAACGCAATAAACGCTTTGGATCGTTGTATTTGTAAAAGGCACCATAAATTAGGTTAACACCTAAAATACCTAAAGTTTCTTGTTGTAAACGCACATCAGTTTCTTTAAAACGGATATGCAATATAATTTCGTTGTAGTCTTCGTCAGGTTCAATTTGGTAACTAATTCCAACCCAACCGTGGCCTTTAAATTGTTTTGCAAAATCGATAGTAGCTACGGTATTTGCATAACTAAAAAACATTTTGTTAGGATGTTTTTCTCTACTCAAACGTTTTTCAATCAAATTGACCTCGTGGCTTAACATTTTTTTGAGTCGACTCTCGGTTACATAACGACCATCCGATTCAACACCATAAACGGCATCACTAAAGTCTTTGTCATAAGCTGACATTGCTTTTGCAATAGTTCCAGATGATCCACCAGCTCTAAAAAAATGACGCACTGTTTCTTGTCCAGCACCAATTTCAGCAAAAGTTCCGTATATATTTTCGTTCAAATTGATACGAAGTGCTTTGTCTTTAATCGAAGGTATTTGTTCGATGATTTTATCACCTTTTAATTTAATTGCTGTATCCATTTTTGTTTACTATGGCTAATATGTTGCAAAGTTAATGAAATAGGTTATCAAAGAAAGAGAATTAACCCTATTTTTGCAATAAAAAGCGATAAAGTTGAAGGTAAATTTTTTAGGAACTGGCACCTCACAAGGCATCCCCGTAATAGGTAGCGATCACCCTGTTTGTAAAAGTACTGATAGTAAGGATAAAAGGTTGCGCGTATCCATTTGGTTGGCATGGGAGCAGCATTCTTTCGTAATTGATTGCGGCCCCGATTTTAGGCAGCAAATGTTGCGTTCCAATTGTCAAAAAGTAGACGGCATTTTGTTTACTCACGAACATGCAGATCATACTTCAGGTTTAGATGATATTCGCCCTTTTAACTTCAAGCAAGGCGAAATTCCAGTGTATGCACATCAGCGAGTTTTAGATAACTTGAAGGAGCGTTTTGCTTACGTTTTTGAAACGGTCAACAAATATCCTGGAGCTCCTTCGGTACGCACTATTCCTGTGCAAATTAACGTTCCATTTGTTTTAGGCGGAAAATCAATTATTCCGATCAATGTGCTACATGGAAACTTACAAGTTTTTGGATACCGTGTGGATGATTTTGCTTATTTAACAGACGTAAAAACGATTGAAGCAGCCGAAATTGAGAAGTTAAAAGGAGTAAAGGTATTGGTGGTTAATGCTTTGCGCGAAGAGCCACATGACACACATTTCAATTTGAAAGAAGCTTTAGATTTCATAAATTTGGTACAGCCAGAGCAGGCCTATTTAACGCACATTAGTCATGTGATGGGCTTTCATGAGGAGGTACAAAAAAAATTACCGCCTAATGTTTTTTTGGCATTTGATACCCTAGAAATTACTATTTAAAAATTTACAAAATGAAAAATTCTTTCTTGCTTTATCTTACAATTCTGGCCGTTTTGTCAACTCTTTTTACTTATATGTTTTTGAGTAATCAAGTAAATTTTGAGCAAAAGCGTTACGAAAAAACGACTAAAAAATTACGTGATAGCTTAACTTTAGTGACAAATCAATTGGCTGACGCTGATTATTTTTCGTTAAACAAAAATGAAAATGCTCAAAACTATTTAGAAGCTAGTTTTCCAGACAAAAGCATTCAATACGAAAAGTTAATTCCTGTAGTTACTGAGAAATTATTGGATTTTAACTCCAATCCTAAAGGGAATCCGTACACGGGCCAGGATCAAATTGGAGCTAATAAATTTGTGATTAATAAAGTAAAAATTTTAAACCACCGTTGGATTATTGCAGATTATAGTGACGGAGAGCGTTGGGGCGAAGTACTTTTGAAATACTTTATCAATGAAGATGACAGTATTTCGTTTGAAGTAAACCAGTCGTTTATTTATCAGAAGTAAAAATCAAAAAAATCGCAGTAAAGAATTTAATTCCTACTGCGATTTTTTTTATTCCTTTATTCTTGTAACCAAGCCTTGAAATCATAAAAATTTTGTGGTGCTACTCCGTGGCCAACAGCATACTCTTTGTAGGTTATAGGAATACCATATTTTTCGATTATTGCAGGTGTTTTTCGGGCCCAATCAATTGGGATTACTTGGTCTACCGTGCCATGTGAGGCAAATATTTTTAAGTTGGTAAAACTATTTTTTAAGTAATCAGCGGTTGCCATTTCAAGATTTACATAGCCACTCATAGCTACAATTCGTTGCACCGTTTCTGGGTACGATAAAGCTACGGCATAACTTAAAATTGCTCCTTGGCTGAAACCGATTAAAGAAACATCTTGCTTATTGATTGGATAATTTTCAATTAGCTCTTCAATAAAGTATTTGATACGATCTCTTGATTCTTGTCCTTGACCAACATCTGAAAATTTATTTTCGTCTGCATCAAAGTTGATGGCGTACCAAGCATAGCTACCATACTGCAAATCATACGGAGCTCTTGCAGAAACTACATAATATTCGTCTGGTAATTCTTCTGCAAATGAGAATAAATCAGCTTCGTTGCTGCCGTAACCGTGCAATAATAACAATAATGGATTTTGAGCTTCGATTTTTTTGGGCTCTCTAATTTTATATTCTAAGGATAAATTCATGATGTGTGTTTTAAGGAATACTGAAAACCTGTTTTTTTTCAGTTAAATAGAGTCTTCTAACTTCGTTTACGAAATATTAGAAAGCCATTTTTGATATAAATTACCCAATAGTGGTAATGGTTTCATTTCGCCTCTAATGGCAGATGTGATCCCGTACGACCACAAAACTAAAATAAAAATCCACATTGGCGCGGAGATCATCATACTGTCAAAATTACTAATGATTAGACCTAATGAAAAAAAGGTAATTGTGAGTCCGAGTCCTTGTCGGATGTGAAATGAGGCAAAGGCACTTTTATCTTCGGAGTTCATTGACATAGCAATAAAAACGCCAATCCCTAAAATATAACTTGTAATTGCGGCCGTTTTCCCTGAATTAGACTGATTTGTTGGTGTCATTATTTGTTTAAAATTAATTGTCCTTGGTTTACAATTCCGTATGCTTTTCCTTTAATTGCGCTACCTAAAAAAGCAGAATTTTTCGATTTTGACAGTATTTTCTCTTTCTGAAAAATAGCATCTCCATCAGGATTGAATAAGCTAAGCGAAGCTTTAGCTCCTTCAGTTATGCTTTGCGAGTCGATGCCAAAAGTTGATTTTCCAGCGGTTAATTTTTCAATAATTAGCTCTAGTGGAAGCACAGTGAGTAAACTTGCAAAAGCGTTTTCTAAACCTATCGTTCCATATTTTGCGCCATCAAATTCCATTTTCTTGTGTTCAATATCAATCGGATTATGGTCAGATGTAATCATATCAATGGTACCATCGTGAATACCTTCCAATAACGCTTGTCGGTCAGTTTCGCTACGCAGCGGAGGCAAAACCTTAAAACGGGTATCAAAATCATCAAGCTTTTCATCTGTCAAAACTAAGTTGTGAACAGCAACGCTACAAGTAACCTGCAATCCTTTTGCTTTAGCTTCTTTAATTAAAGTAACCGATTTTTGCGTAGAAATCGTAGGAATGTGCAATTTTCCGCCTGTGTATTCCAATAAATATAAATTTCGTACTACATGTAATTCTTCAGCTAAACTCGGTATTCCCTTTAGACCTAAACGAGTTGAAACTATACCTTCATGCACTACACCATGCCCTTTGAGTGTATTGTCTTGGCAAAAAGCGATAAGTAATCCATCAAAATCTTGTACGTATTGCAAAGCGATTTTCAGCAAATTTGCATTCGCAATACTTTTGTTATAATCTCCAAACGCAATTGCTCCTGCGTTTTTCATATCGAACATTTCAGCCATATCACTGCCTTCGCTTGCTTTGCTCAATGCGCCAATCGGGTAGAGTTCAGTGGCTGCATTTTTAGCTTTCGAAAGTACAAAGTTGATTTGCGATTGATTGTCAATAATAGGGTTGGTGTTAGGTTGCAAAGCTACGGCTGTGAATCCACTTTTAGCCGCTACCAAAAGCCCATTGGCTAAAGTTTCTCTTTCTTCAAAACCAGGTTCACCTAAAGAAACGCTGCTATCAAACCAACCTTGCGAAACATGTAAATTTTCTAGTTGGAGTTCTTCAATATTATCAGGATTGGCTAATGCCGTTTCTATTTTTTGCAGTAAACCATCAACGATTAAAAGATCAGTAGTCTGGTTGTTGAATGGACTTGTTGGATCAATAATCTTGGCATTTCTGATGATTAATTTCATGATTGTATAAAGTTAAGCAAGGTGTGTGTTGTTATTTTACGAATCGAATTATCGCCATTTCAGTCAGTGCTAGCAATAGCGCAAAGATAGCAAACCATTTCCATATTTGATTATCGGTTCTGTTGGTTTGTAGGGCATCAAAAAAGGATTCTATAGATGATTCGGTGTCAAAATCCGACGCAGCATTTTGGTTGGTTTGAGACAGGTCGCTTTCATTTCGATTGTAATTAAAGCTGATGTTTTCAATCCACTGCTTTTTATTGTAAATCCTGAAATTTCCGGCTTGTTGCGGATATTCTGTAAAACGCATTTTGACTTTGTTACTCAAAATTTGTTGCACCGGAATAAAGGGTTCGCCAGGACCTTTTACTTCAAGGATTGCATCTTTTGATAAGGTAACTTGTGTAATATGAGGTTGATCGTTACCGATAGTCTGAGCTAAGCTACCATTGGACTGCTGTAAAGTAGCGAGTTTGTAAAAAGTAGGTACAATTAAAGGCGATTGCTGAAAATTAGAATTTTCTGTATTTAAAGGCGCTGCAAATACAGCCAAAGCACCAACTGGATTGATAGCTGCTGTTAAAAATGCCGATTGGTCTTCATACCATAAAGCCGCAGGATTATTACTTGATAGCTTGTAGCTGCCTTTGGTTTTTGGAAATTGGAAGTTGGTAATTTTCTCTTCAAAAACAGCATTAAAAACTGGATGGTCAAAATTGATTTTGGTAATTTGTTTTTCGTTCGCAGCCCAATCAGTCAACTGTATGTTAGACGTTTTTGCTAAAAATGCATTCGTATCCTTCATATCGGCTGCAGGGATAAGAATAACACTTCCTCCCTTGTTAATAAATGATTGTAATGTAGTACTCAATGCTTGCGGTATAGCATCAATTTCATTTAAGACAATGGCATTTTGCTCTTCGATGCTGTTATAGTCCAAAGCAGAAAGTGCGCTATTGCGAAAACTAAATTCGGGAGCGGTGTAAATTCGGGATAAAAATTCGCTCTTTGATTCATCTCCAATGCTCAATACACTTGTTTTTTTCATTTCAGCAATACTAAAATAATAGGTATTGTCATAAGCTAAACCATCGTCGCTGATAGAAGCATAACCATGAAAAGCTTGTTTGGGAATAGTAAACGGAATGGATTGTTTGTTACCTTTTAGTGCTACTGATGTTTTTGCTATCAATTTATTTTCATTGTATAAAGCTACAGGAATACGATCCATATCTGAACCATAGTTTGAAATTTCAACACTAATCTCATAGAAATTTGAAACGGCTTTTTTGATAAACACACTATCAATAGAAACGTTAGTTTTTTGCTCTGCCTCCGGAATTATTAACAATGGGGCTAGGTCTTTCGTTACGCTTTTAAGAGCTTTTACGTCTAAATCTGCAGCATCGCTGATTATGACAATATCTTTTTTGAAAGCTGATTTTCGGGCTTTGATTTGTGATAAAAGAGCTTCAACATTAAAAGGCGTGGCGCTGTACTCTAAATTTTGCAAAGCGTTCGTAATCGTTTTGATATCGGTATTCCAAAAATTCTCTGTATTTGTAAGTAAAGAAAACGTGGTTTGCTCCGGTGCGTGCTCCAATAAATCTTGTACAGCTCTTTTTAATAGTTCTCCTTTTTTGCCTTTGGCTTGCATGCTGTAGGAGTTGTCAAGCACTATGTACAATTCGTTATTGGCATTTTTACTGTCTTTGGATTCAAAAAAAGGTTGAGCAAAAGCTAAAATCAAAGCTGTTAAAAGCAAGCAGCGACAAGCCAAGAGCAACCACTTTTTTAGGGTTGAACTTTTTCTGGATTGAATAGAAAGTGCTTGTAAAAAGCGAACATTGGTAAAATATTCTTTTTTAAATCGTCTAAGTTGAAACAGATGCACCACGATGGGTATGAGGAGCAAAAACAGGAAATATAAAAATTCAGGATGTTTAAAATGCATTCGTAAGCGGTGTTTAAAGCTTTGCAAGTCAATTGCAATGGCATTTGTTTACTTTTCGGAATCAAAAATACAAATTTGTGAACAGATTAATGGTATTGCGCTTTTATTTTTCGGCGCTTGATTGAAAGTGTTAAACCTACACATTTAATGCGTATTTTAGCTACTTAATACCATTTAAAACATGAAAAAAATAGTTTTATTTACGGTTGCGTTTCTGTTTTTAGGAGCTACTTATGCACAAAAAAACAAATTGAATTTACTTATAGGTACCTACACGCAAGGGTGTGATAGCAAGGGAATTTATGTTTACGATTTTGACAGCAAGACAGGTGATTTTAAATTGAAAAGCACTTCGGCTCCAACTGTGAATCCGAGTTTTTTGACAGTTTCCAGTGATAATAAGTATGTTTATGCTGTCAATGAATTTGGAAGTAAAAGTAGCGTTAGTGCTTTTAATTACGATTCGAGTTCTGGAAAGTTGCAATTACTCAATACGCAGCCATCAGAAGGAGCTGATCCTTGTCATATAATTACAGATGGTCCAAATGTGTTGGTGGCCAATTACAGTGGTGGTAGTATTACTGTTTTTAAAAAGAAATCCGATGGAAGTCTTTCAGCAGCCAATCAAATTATTTCTCATAAAGGCAAAGGTCCAAATACCCAGCGACAAGAAGGTCCTCATGTACATATGTTGCATTTTTCTCCGGATAAAAAGTATGTGCTAGCGACCGATTTAGGTACTGATACGGTTACGCTGTATGCTTACAATCCTAATTCAGAAAAGGATGTTTTAACGCAAACAGCTGTTATTGATGTAAAATCGGGTAGTGGGCCAAGGCATTTAACTTTTAGCCCCGATGGGAAATACATGTATTTGTTACAAGAACTTACTGCTGATTTGTCCGTTTTTGAATATGGAAACGGTAAATTAAAATTAATTCAAGAGACTTCATTACTTTCTCCAGATTTTAAAGGTAGTTTTAGCGCAGCCGACTTGTATTTTTCTCCTGACGGAAAATTTTTGTATGCCTCAAATCGTGGAGAAGCCAATACCATTTCGATTTTTAAAGTCGAAAAAAACGGTTTATTAAAAGGGCAAGAACATCAAAGCTCATTAGGTAAAGGGCCTCGCAACTTTGTGATTGATCCAAGCGGTAATTTTTTACTAGTCGGACACCAATATACGAATGAAGTGGTTGTTTTTAAACGAAATAAAAAAACCGAAAGTTTAACCGCAACGGGCAAGAAGATATTGTTATGCGCACCGGTTTGTTTGGTTTTTACAAAGCAGTAAACAGTTTAAGGAAAGAAAAAAGGCTAAAAATACAATTGCATTTTTAGCCTTTTTTTATGGTATGTAGAATTAATAAACGTCTTATTTATTGCTGTCTTTCTTCTTTTTAGCTCGTGTTTTGAGCATGTTTCTATTCACTGATCCGTGCGTTTTTTTCTTTGTTACACCAGGACCTCCAAGATTTACTTTTTTATTTTTCTTGCTTTTTTCCTGAAAAGCACCATCGCCCGCTAGTTTTTGTTTTTTCATCAAAAACTTAATCGGTTGTCTATCTTTTTCAGGTTCGATCAATTTGCTAGAAATCTCAACTGTTTCTGGGAAAGGTTCTAATGCCAATTCCATATTCATCAATAATTCTATTTCAATTTTCTTTTCTTCTTCGCGAGGCGCAATAAAACTTATTGCTGTACCTGTTGCATCGGCACGACCAGTTCTACCAATTCGGTGCATGTACAATTCAGGTAGTTCAGGCATTTCAAAATTGACAACATGAGTAATGTTAGAAATATCAAGTCCTCTTGCCATGATATCAGTAGTAATCAAACCACGTAAATTGCCCTCTTGAAAAGAAGCCATAGTGCTCAAACGATAATTTTGAGACTTGTTGGAGTGAATTACTCCAAATTGACCTTCAAAATCTTCCTCGATGCGCTCGTGCAATAGATCAGATATCTTTTTATTGTTTACAAATACCAACAATCGACTCATATCTTCTGTAGTCGAAAGAAGATGTTTTAATAAGTTAACTTTGGTATTAAAATTAGGTACATGATACGTAATTTGTGTAATGTTTTCAAGCGGCGTTCCTGATGCTGAAAGGGTAACTTCTTCAGGATAATCAAAATAATCATTCAAAATTGCATCTACTTCGTCTGTCATTGTAGCCGAGAAGAGAATGTTTTGACGTTTTTTGGGCATCATTGCTAAAATTGCAGTTAGTTGTGTTCGGAAACCCAAGTTGAGCATTTCATCAAACTCGTCAATTACTAATTTTTGCATTTCCTCAAATCGGATCACATTGTCCAAGGTAAGGTCCATGATGCGTCCCGGAGTACCCACAAGAATATCACATCCTTGGTATACAGTAGTTTTTTGGGTATTGATGTTTACACCACCAAAAATACCAATAGTACGAACCGACATGTATTTGGTTAGCTTTTCAACTTCTTCAACTACTTGTACAACCAGTTCACGTGTAGGAACTAAAATCACGATTTTTGGCGTGTGGCCAGGTGTGAATTTATACAACTTTAGTAAAGGTAATAAGTAGGCAAATGTTTTTCCAGTACCTGTTTGTGCAATTCCCATCATATCGCGTCCTGACATAATTACAGAAAAAGTTTTTTCCTGAATTGGAGTTGGAGTGGTAAATCCTAAATCATCAATTGCTTTTTGTACAGATTTAGGGAGTTTGAATTGTTCGAAAGTACTCATTTGCTTAAATTTTGTGCAAAGATAGTCTTTTTACAAGGAAAGTGGCAAAAGCAGTTTGTTTTGGATTAAAAGCCTTCAAAAACGCCTAACCCAAACAAAGCAAAATCGTATTTTACAGGATCATTGGGATCAAATTCTCGTAACTTGGCATCTAGCTCGGCTAGGGCTTTGCCATCGTTTTGTTTTCGATTTAAAATACCCAATTTACGTGCTACATTGCCAGAGTGCACATCCAAAGGGCAAGATAGGGAAGCAGGTGGAATACTTTTCCAAATGCCTAAATCCACTCCTTTATTGTCTTGTCGAACCATCCAACGGAGGTACATGTTGATGCGTTTTGCTGCCGAATTATTCAGAGGATCAGAGATGTGTTTTTGTGTGCGAGGTAAATGCGGAATCGAAAAGAAAGTTTTCTTGAATTCAGATATGCTTTTTTGCATGGATTGTTCTTCTTGATTTTGCGCAAAAACAGTCTCAAGGCCACCGTGGTTTTTATAAATGTGTTGCAATGATTTTATGAAGCCCATAAAATCTTGCCCGTTGAAGGTGCGATGTACAAAATTATTGAGGCTTTCTAGATCGCTTTCGCTGTGCGACATTACAAAATCATAGGGTGCATTGCCCATTAAATCGAGCATGCGGTGTGAGTTTTGAATGATCATTTTGCGGTTGCCCCAAGCGATAGTAGCGCTCAGAAAGCCTGCAATTTCAATGTCTTCTTTTTGTGAAAAAAGATGCGGAATTTGAACCGGATCACTGTCAATAAAATCAAGAGTGTTGTATTGTATGACTTTTTCGTCTAAAAAATCTTTGAGTTCAGTTGAAGTCATGGTCAAGAGGTAGCTTAATGAAATTGATTACACGTGTTTGAAGCAGTTTTCTTAGCTAAGATAGGAACGGCATCTCCCGATTTAAAAAAACAAGGCTTTTTCGGCCGTAGTTTTTTTGATCGGGAATATAGTGGATAGCTGGACATCGAAGATTCAGCGGAGCTAATTAGCTCCTAATTACTAATTTGCCCGTCTACCATAATTAATTTTCTGTCGGCCATGTTGGCTAGCTCCTCGTTATGTGTAACGATGACAAAAGTTTGGCCGAATTCGTCACGTAATTTAAAAAATAGCTGGTGTAAATTTTCGGCTGAGGCGGTATCTAAATTTCCTGATGGCTCATCGGCAAAAATCACAGCAGGTTTGTTGATTAAAGCTCTAGCAACTGCCACACGCTGCTGTTCTCCGCCAGAAAGCGCGTTCGGTTTATGATCAATACGGTGTGCTAAACCCAAATGGGTGAGGAGTTTGATCGCTTCGGCCTCGGTTTCTTTTTTTGATTTTTTGGCAATCAAAGCGGGTATGCATACATTCTCCAGA
Source organism: uncultured Flavobacterium sp. (assembly GCA_964566045.1). GTDB lineage: Bacteria > Bacteroidota > Bacteroidia > Flavobacteriales > Flavobacteriaceae > Flavobacterium. Next base: position 10,402 of record CAZMHK010000003.1, on the reverse strand, counting down.
GCAGTGAACTCTGGTAAAAGTTGATGAAATTGAAAAATAAAACCCAAGTTGAGGTTCCTGAATTGTGACAAAGTCGTGTCGTTCATTTTCGTGATATCCTGCCCGTTGATCAGTAATGAGGATTCGCCTAGCGTTGCATGATGCTTGCTTGCCGCAACAGTTGGTTTGTCTAAGGTGCCTAACAGTTGCAGTAAAGTTGTTTTTCCGGCTCCTGACGCGCCAACAATAGAGACGATTTCACCTTGTTTAATATGTAAATCAACTCCTTTTAGAACGTGTAATTGGTCGTAATATTTATGCAAATTGGTAGCTTGGATCATTTTTTGAAACTGTTTTGACAAAGAAACAAAGATTTTAAGTATTATTAAATAGATCCTTCGTAATTTTAGTTTAACAAACGATAAACTTTCGTTAAGGATAATGGCAAGGCTGTTGCATATCTTGTAACTTTGGTATAAAAATTACACTATGAAAAAAATGATAGGTGTTTTTTTGGCATTGCTTCCTTTTTCATCTTGTGCCAAAGAAAAAGCAGTTTTAGTACCTAAAAGTATAGAGAAGAATAATATGGAAATTCAAAAAGATTGGGATGTAGCCACATTTGCAGGTGGTTGTTTTTGGTGTACCGAAGCGGTATTTTTACAACTAGATGGCGTAACTAAAGTAGTTTCAGGATACATTGGCGGACGTACATTGAATCCGACATATCAAGAGATTAGCGGCGGTATGACAGGACATGCCGAGGCTATTGAAATTACTTTTGATCCTAAAAAAATTACGTATGGCGAATTGCTAGAAATATTTTTTGCCACACACGATCCAACAACATTGAACCGTCAAGGTGCTGATTCAGGTACACAATACCGCAGCGAGATTTTTTACCACAATGAGGCCCAAAAACAGTTAGCCACAGATTATATTGCTTTAATGACTAGCGAAAATACTTTTGGAAAGCCGATTGTAACTAAAATTTCGCCGGCCACTGCTTTTTATGTTGCTGAGGATTACCATCAGAATTATTACAATCAAAACAAAACGCAAGGTTATTGCAGTTATGTAATTACTCCTAAAATTGAGAAATTGCAAAAAATGTACAAAGACAAGCTAAAAAAATAATTGGCATTAGATTTGTAATTGCTTTGTAAATTATTAAAAAGTAATACAAATGAATAACCCTGTTGCTGTTCCTGAAACCCAGTCCAAAATGCGTCTTTTGGCCTTGAGTATTTTATTTGATGCTATCGGAATGTTGTCTTTTACAATTCCGTTTCTTGGTGAATTCTCAGATGTAGTTTGGGCGCCACTAGCTGGTTTTTTGATGACTCGAATGTACAAAGGTACTTTAGGAAAAGTTGGTGGTATTTTGGCCTTTGTTGAAGAGGTGTTGCCATTCTCTGATTTTGTACCCACCTTCACATTAGCTTGGCTCTATAAATACGTTATAAAAAAGGAAAACGCCTAACAAGGCGTTTTTTTATGATTTAAACAGAAAACCGAGTCCTAGTCGTTTGAGCATTTTTTTTTCGAAATTCCAGAAAAACTTGAATTGTCCAAATATGAAACCAATACAAACCAGTAATACTTGGTAAATAGGAAATATTAATATCAAGCGAACGGGAATTATCCAATATCCTAAAGATTCTTTTGTTATACCAAGCCACGTACAAAACGGTTTAGACAACCAAGCTGATGCTGATCCGGTGATAGCAAAAACAATTAAAATTATTATGAATTGGAAATTTGTTTCAATTCCCCAACGTTGTTTGAGTTTATTCATTCTATATTTTTATCTGCTTACAAAGATACTTACATTATCTAATGGGAACAAAACCATAGAGCTGCTGTTTGTAAGTGTTTTGAAAAAAAATCATGTAATTATAAATTAGATAATTTACTTCGTAACCATAGTTAATGGTTGGGTCGTAATTAATTGTCATTTCATACAAATTAGGATCGAATCGCATAGGCTGTAAAACACGGTTATTCCATTCGGTTATATAGAGACGGTTTTTATTTTCGAGAAAAGCTTGAGTATGATAATTTCTTGGCAAAGCAGTGCCATTAAGCCAAGCATTAAAACCGGGCTCAATAATAATCACTTCGTATTCGAGCTCTTCATTTGCTATTCTAATGGTGTCGCTAGTAGTATTATTTGATGGATTTTTCACCGCTGTTAATGGCGTAGTTGTAGCACAACTGTACATAATGAGAGCTATTATTCCTAGGATATAGAGACTGCGTTTCATGACTGAAAATTTACCCTAAATTTACAACTATATTCTCTTTTTAGTAAACCATTTAACAAAAAAAAAATCACCCAATTGAGTGATTTTTAATATTTTATTTTCCAAATAGTTTTCCGAGTAAACCTCCTAATCCGCCACTTTTTCCTGAAACAGCGGCCATTGCATCACTAACATCTATTTTTCCGTCAGCGTTTTGGTCAAGTCCAAACTGCCCGCCGTATTTTGATACAGCATCCATAATGCTAGATCCATTTGCTCCACCTCCTGAGATGGCTGCAATGATATCTGAAATTTGAAAACTACTATCATTTGGATCTTTAGCTTTGTTTACTAATGAACCAAGGATCTGTGGAATCAAGTTTCCTGCTACGTCGGATGCGGTTTCGCTACTGATACCGAATTTTTGACCCAAACTTCCTGTGAGCTGTTCTGTCAATTTTTGAACCACCGGATTAGATGCGTTTTGAGCAGCATCGCCTTGAAAGAGTGATGCTAATTGTTCTATACCACCTTCCGAAGCTATTTTTTGTAAGCCAGAAAATATAGAGCCGCTAGCTTCCTGAATTACGGCATCGTTTTGTTCATTTGGAATTGCGTTGTTGTTTACAACTGATTCTAGTCCAAATTGTTTTGCTAATTGGGTTAATTGGTCTAACATAGGTTTTTGGTTTTGTTTAGATACCAAAGCTAAATAAAAAAAAGGATTTATTTCATTGAAATAAATCCTTTTTAAGTTAGGCTTGAAATCGTATTTTGTTATGCCAAAAGGCTGATGATTTGTTGTGCCAATTCAGTACCAATGCGGTCTTGTGCTTCGCCAGTTGCTGCACCAATATGTGGTGTTAACGAAATTTTTGGGTGCATTAAAATGCCCATTTCAGGAGTTGGTTCGCTTTCAAAAACGTCTAATCCGGCAAATAATACTTTGCCGCTATCCAATGCTTTTACCAAAGCTACTTCATCAATTACGCCGCCACGTGCGCAATTTACAATTCCCACTTCGTTTTTCATGATGCTCAATTCTTTTTCACCAATAATATAGCCGTCTTGTGCAGGTACGTGAAGGGTGATGAAATCAGCTTCTTTAAAAACGCTTTCTAAACTTTGAGATACAATAGTAGTAGTAATTGACTGACCGTCAAAAAACGATACAGTAACATCCACTTGAGGAATAAAACTATCTGCTGCAATAACCTTCATGCCTAAGCCCAAAGCCATTTTTGCAGTAGCTTGACCAATGCGGCCAATACCAACAATTCCTAATGTTTTGCCTCTAAGTTCAATACCATTTGCGTATGCTTTTTTAAGTCCGTCAAAGTTAGTATCGCCCTCAAGTGGCATATTTCTATTAGAGTCATGCAAGAAACGTACTCCAGAGAATAAATGTGCAAATACCAATTCTGCAACCGATTCTGATGACGAAGCTGGTGTGTTAATCACATGAATCCCTTTGCTTTTAGCGTAATCCACATCAATATTATCCATTCCTACGCCACCACGACCAATGATTTTTAGTCCCGGACAAGCATCAATAATATCCTTATGAACTTTGGTTGCACTACGTACCAAAACTACGCTCACATTATTTTCATTCACAAAATTAGCTACTTGCTCTTGAGCTACTTTGGTTGTAATCACTTCAAATCCGCCTTGTTCCAAGGCAAGAATTCCGCTTTTTGAAATTCCGTCGTTTGCTAATACTTTCATTTTTTTATATTTTAAGAATCCAAAACGATCCTCTAGTTATTTATTTTTTAGGAGCTATTTCCCGCTTTCCATTGCAATCTTTTATGTTTTTAAAGAAAAAACATAAAAGGATTTCCATTACAATCGGGGCTAGAGCCTATTGCTTTTGTAGTTTGTTTTTTTTGGCTTTTAGACTTTCGTTTCTAAAGCTTTCATGACATCAACTAAAACTTGTACGCTTTCAAGAGGTAATGCGTTGTACATAGAGGCACGGTAACCACCTACACTGCGGTGACCCGGTAGTCCAGAGATTCCCGCTGCTTTCCACATTTCATCAAAAATTGGCGCATGCGCTTCATCATTCAATAAAAAAGTAGCATTCATCGCTGATCTATCCGCAACGGCAGCAGCGCCTTTGAACAATGGGTTCCGATCAATTTCTGAATATAATAAATCCGCTTTAGCGTTATTTTGCTTTTCAATGGCAGCAATTCCACCTAAATTCTTTAACCATTGCAAAGTCAATAATGAAGTGTACACCGGAAAAACAGGCGGCGTATTGTACATGCTTTCTGCCTTAATGTGTTTGCTGTAATCCAACATGCTTGGAATCTCGCGTCCGCTTTTTCCAAGGATTGATTCTTTTACCACAACAAGTGTAGTTCCTGCAGGTCCCATGTTTTTTTGTGCCCCTGCATAAATCAAATCAAATTCAGAAAAGTCTAATACTCTCGAGAAAATATCCGAACTCATATCGCACACTACCGGTACTTCAGTAGTTGGAAAAGTTTTCATTTGTGTACCAAAAATGGTATTGTTGCTCGTGCAGTGAAAATAATCGGCATCTGTAGGTATGCTGTAACCGGTTGGAATGTGGTTATAATTGTCGTCTTTTGATGATCCTACGACTACGGTTTCACCAAATAGTTTTGCTTCTTTAATCGCTGCAGCAGCCCAAGTACCTGTATCTAAATAGGCAGCTTTTCCGCCAACTTTCATTAAATTATAAGGAGCCATAACAAATTCTAAACTTGCTCCTCCTGCTAGAAATAAGGCTTGGTACCCTTTTCCTTCAAGGCCTAACAATTCAAGCACTAAGGCTCTTGCTTGGTCCATCACTGCTACGAAGTCTTTGCTTCGGTGTGAGATTTCTAACAGTGAAAGTCCAGAGTCGTTAAAATTAAGGATGGCTTGTGCTGATTTTTCGAAAACTTCTTGCGGTAAAATGCAAGGTCCTGCGCTGTAGTTGTGTTTTTTCATGGTGTAGTTTATATCCAAAAAATTAAAGTGCAAATTTCGGGAATACTTGCTTAATAAGGACTATTTAATTCGGAATAATTACACTTTTTTCTACGCCAAACTTGTTAAAAATGAAATTGTATCGATGTTATCTGCGTAATTCCACAATCGCGGATTTTGAGTTTCCCCAAAGGCTACACTGTTTTCAATCAAATCATCTGATACAATGCACTGTAGTAGGTCTTTTTCGTTTTCTAAACGATTTTTGAGGGCATCAAGGTTGTCGTAATATTCATAAAACACACTCGATATAGGCGAGGCATGACTCACATCTTCTTTAATGGTCAAAAAGCCATTGTCTAGCAATTTGAAATTACTCATCAAGAAAACGGCTTTGTTGTAATCGTAATTATTGGCGTATTTCTCGTAATGAATCACATCTTGGTAGGCAAAAATTGCTTCAAAAAACGAAACAAACGAGTAGTCTTTTGGAACAAACAGTTTAGAAACGTTGCGGCAGCCCAAACCAAAATACCTAAAAATATCTTCGCCCAATGCATGGAGTTGTGCTGCAGTTTCATTACCGGTTAATACGGCTACCGAGTTGCGGCTTTTTCTGATGATCGCGGGTTTGTCTTTAAAATAATATTCAAAATAACGTGCTGTATTGTTACTTCCGGTGGCAATTACAGCGTCAAAATTTTCTAATTTGCCTTCAACAAAAGTTATTTTAGTGGCTAATTTAGGCTCAATTGCAATGAGGTATTTAGCTAAAAAGGGTAATAAATGTTGGTCGTTTGAAGAGGTTTTAATAACCACATTATGACCACAAATTAGCACTGATAAAAAGTCATGAAAACCTACCAACGGAATATTACCTGCCAATATTAAGGCAATAGTTTTCGGTTGTTGCTGCTCAATTTCATAGGATTTTAACCACTGATCTAAATTTGCAGGAGTTAATGCTTGTGCCCATGAATTAATGGCATAGTACACATTCTCGGGAGTGTACCAGCCGTTGTGACTGTGCGACAAATGAATCAAATCATGAAACGAGTCAAAAAAAGTATCGTTATGCAAAACTGCATCATTTTTTGAGGTGTTGTTTGCTGTAAATTGTCCGAGAAATTTACCTAATGCAACAAAAATACTTTTTTTTGTTTCTAATGTCATAATGTTTGCTTATGAATTGTTTTGATTGTAATTTTGCACAAAAATAAGCATAAATATGTCTAAAGTCAAAGGTCCAGCGTTCAAAAGAAATTGATCGTCGCCAGCAGACCGTCAGACTTTAAAAATTATATATCATGGCAATTATTATAACAGACGAGTGCATCAATTGTGGGGCCTGCGAACCAGAGTGCCCAAATACAGCAATTTATGAAGGTGCAGATGATTGGAGGTACAAGGACGGAACTAAATTATCGGGTACGATTATTCTTCCTGATGGAACTGAAGTGGATGCCGAGGCGGCTCAAACTCCAATTTCAGATGAGGTGTACTACATAGTTCCTGGAAAATGTACCGAGTGTAAAGGTTTTCATGACGAGCCACAGTGTGCAGCAGTTTGTCCTGTTGATTGTTGTGTGCCTGATGATAATCACGTAGAAAGTGAAGAAACATTGTTAAATAGACAAGCTTTTTTACACAACGAATAGATAGCCCACAACTTAAAAGCATAAAAAAACCTGAGAACATCTCAGGTTTTTTTATGCTTTCTATTTTTATCTATTCTTTAATCATTTCAAAGATTTCAGTTGTGATTTTATCATTTGCCGGATCGTATGATTCTAAAACTAAGTTTCCGTCAGCATTAAAATACCCGAAAGAGGTTTTGTTTTTTGTGCTATAAATGTAATTGTTATTAGAAGTCTTTCTTAATACAGCTGCTTTTTCCTTATTTGGGAGGAACATGTTATAACCCGTTTCAGCAAGAGCTATTTGAAACTTTTGCCCGTTGTAGTTGTAATAAGCAGATCTGTCAACATCTACAATATTGGTAACCCCATTTGCAGTTACAGCAGTAATTGCAGTTACTTGTACGGGAGTTTGTTTAATCTCTTTATTCAATTCATTAGAGTCGGCATTTTTCAACTCAATGTTTTGAGTTTCTTTTATTTCTTGAGTTTTTACTATTTGTTTTGCTCCTTGAGAGTCTTTGATAGTGGTAACAGTTGTTTTTACCTCTGATTTCACATTTTTATTTTGTGCCTGATTTTGTACTGAAAATAGTAGAGCCACAGCTCCAATTAGTATCGTTTTCATAATTTTGATTTTTAAGTTTAACATGATGTAAATTTACAAAGACAACGTTTTTAAGTTGTTACGTAATTCTCAGTATAAATTGTATAATTTACACTAAGCACCATTTTATTTCAACCAAATATTTTTATCGAGATTGTAAGTTTGCCTTTTACATAGAATTAGAAAGGAGAGTTTTTACAGTCGCTTTTTTTCGTAAATCGGTAGCACAAAAAAAAGGACTATCTTTCGATAGCCCTCTTTGTCTGATTCAATAAATGAATTAGAATTTATAGTTTAAAGATAAATTAAACATAGTTCCTAATTGGCTAAAGTGATATCCATCATACGTCATTTGAGAGTAACGACCGTTAAATGTTACTAAATTAAATTGCTTTCTTGTTTCAGCTGGGTTGTTCAAAATTGCTGTTCCATCTGCATTTTCAGCTTTAAATTGCCATTCTGGTAAAACATTTAAGATGTTATTTACATTTAGTGCTAATGTAAGTTTATCAGTAGCAGTGAATGTAACTCCTAAGTCAGTAACCATTTTAGTTAAAAATTCTACTCTTAAGTCATTTGACATACCAGCGTTTTTAAATTTCGTTGGTCCAAATAAGGTGTTGTTTAGGGTTAATCCAAATTTGCCAATTTCGTATTCTACACCACCTATTGCTTTGAATTCAGGTCTTGAAGTGAATAAAAGAGCTTCTTGGGTTGCATCTATTACAGATTGATTAACTGCAACTACACTTGCAGGATTTTTAACTGGTCCATCAATTTCATTTCTTAATGTATAGTTTCCAGATAAGTTAAAGCCCATTTTTCCAGCTCCTACCATTAAGTTTTTGTACCCCATTACAAGGTCAATACCAGATGTTCTTGAATCAATTCCGTTAACAAAAAACGCTGATGTATTGGTAGCTGAGAATCTAATAGGGTTTCCAAGTACAATTCTGTCTTCTACCTTAATATCATAATAATCTATGGTAAGATTGAAGTTTTTGTTTGGCTTTAAACCTATTCCTGCTGTAAAGTTGGTTGAGTTTTCAGAATCTAATTTTGGAACACCATTTGCTCTTGCAGCAGATGATACATTATTAACTAATCCTTGTACAACGATACCTTGTCCTGGAACAAAAGAGGATTGTGATTTTTGAGTGTAAATTTGGTGTAATGATGGCGCTCTGAATCCTGTTGATAAAGAGGCTCTCAATGTTACTTTGTCTTCATTGAATTTGTATCTTGTGCTTGCTTTCCAAACAGTTGCGCTACCAAAATCACTGTAATCTTCATATCTAACAGTTCCATTTATTAAAAAATCTTCTGTCACATCGTAAGCTAAATCTAAATAAGCTCCTAAATTATATCTATTGAATTTACCAGAGTTTTCAGGAGTGTTACCTTGAAATGAATCAGCTCCACTTCTGTTTCCAGTGTATGATGCAAGATCTCCTTCGAAAATTTCGAAATTTTCAGTTCTAAACTCTGATCCAAATCCTAAACTTAATTGATCAGTTAAATTTTTAGAAATATCAATATTCCCTACATAGTGAGTAAATGATGTTCCACCTGGTTTGAAAGTGATTGGAGTGTTAATTCCGTATAAGAAGTTTTCTCCCGGGTCTTGCGTGTCATTACCGTTTGAGTCGATAAATGATCTGTTTTGAGAATTAGAAACGGTATATATTTGCGAATTCCCTCCTGTAGTTAAACTTACATCTGTATTCCAACCATTTTTTGTTGTTTTGTAACCAATCGTCGCATTATAATCATTAAGGTCACCTTCAAAAGTTGGTACGTATCCTTGGTATGAAGCTGCAGTTCCATTTCCAAACAAGGTCGCCAAGTATGGCATGTCTGCTACCGATCTCCAATATGGAGTTCTGTAGTTGGCAAACGAATTTACTTTTTTGTAAACATAAGCTGCGTTGTAATACATTTGATTGTTTTCGTTGTAGTTAACACCTCCATTAACTAAAAATTTTGCTGCAGCAGTTTCAGGTGAACCATTTACGTTTCCAGCATCTGGTTTAAGAGCAAGGAAAGCATTTACATCTGCAAGATTTGCTCCAAAATCAGCAACTTCGCCATCAGCATTTACTCTTCCTGGTCTATTTGCCAAGGCAACTTTTGAAAAATCAACGGTGTAGTTGATAAAACCTCTTTCACCTACTGTAGAGCCGTTGTTTAAACTTACTCCATACATTTCGCCATCGCCTTCGCTAGTAACACCTGAGCGTAAAGTAACTGATCCTAACGAAGCATTCTTCTTTAAAATGATATTCATTACCCCTGCAATCGCATCAGATCCGTATTGTGCCGATGCACCATCACGTAAAATTTCTACTCTTTCAATAGCATCAGTTGGGATTGCTGAGATATCAGATCCTGTTTCTCCACGTCCCGGTGAGGTTTGTGTATAAACAAGTGAACTCATGTTTTTTCTTTTTCCGTTAATTAAGATCAAGGTTCTACTTGGCCCCATGTTTCTGATCTCGTACGGGTCAAGTAATGAAGTTGCATCATTTACAGGAGTTTGTACCGTGTTAAATGATGGTATTTTGTATTGTAAAGCTTTATCAAAAGTAGCTTGTCCTGTTGAAGTTAAGTCTTTTGAAGACAATACATCAATGGGTAATGCTGAAGTGGTATTGCTTCGAGGAGCCGTTCTGGTTCCTGTTACTACAACTTCATTTAAGTTTTGTCCACCTTCTTCAGACATAACCACATTAACTGTAGCTTCGGTAGCAGCTCTTTCAACTTTGTTAAACCCTACGTAGGTAAATACTAAAGTTGCTCCTTCTTTTACTTTGATCTTGTACGAACCATCATTATCTGTTGATACTCCGTTTTGTGTTCCTTTTTCAACAATGTTTACTCCTGGCAATGTATTGCCACTGTTGTCTTTAACAACTCCTGAAACCTGCTTCTGTGCAAAGGCAAAGGAGATGTTTAATAGAATTAATAAAAATGCGATTTTTTTCATA
>CAZMHK010000002.1:0-58505 GCA_964566045.1 uncultured Flavobacterium sp. | reverse complement strand
TCTTGAACAGCAACTTTGATTTGTTTGGACAAATGAGTTTTTAACAGCGACTCACTTGCTGCGGTTTCGGGAGAGACTTGTAATAAGAGTTCTTGCGGCATTTTTTTAACGTATTGGATTCTTTAAATTCCTAAATAGTATTTTTCAACACGGAATTAGTGTGCAAAAGTACTATTTTGAACCGACATCTAGTAGCGCTCCAATAAAGGCTTTTGAAAATAAGGAAAGACTCCCTTTTTAAAATAGTCTTTGTACCTTTGGCACTCGAATAATATCAAGCACCAAAACGATACAAAATGGCAAGAAAAATAAAATTAATTTGGGATTTCCGCGGACCGGCAGCAGCCAAAACAGCTGAACACCACGAAATCCATTTGAAAGAGTATATACAAATCGAAAAACTACCCTTATCCATAACCGGATTCACAGTACAAGGCGAAATGCAAGCCATTGCCTTTATGGTTGTGACCGATGAACACATGATTGCCGTTCGTGATGCACTAAAACCTCATCGTGGCGAGTTGTACCAAGAATAAATTAGGCTAAACTGTTGATCACCTCAACAAATAATTGACTCAATTTTTCATCGGCTTTGCCAGCTATTGCGATGATTTCAGTTATATCAACCGGTTTTAAATTATCTGGATCGCACTCGTCAGTTATTACACTCACGGCAGCGCAAGGCAATTTTAACTGATTGGCTACGATTACTTCTGGCGTAGTACTCATTCCTACCATGTCAGCACCAATTCGACCTAAATAACGGTATTCAGCACGGGTTTCAAGTTGCGGCCCGTAAACAGATGCATACACTCCCTTTTTTAATTCAACAGATGACTTTGCGGCTAATTGTTGAAACTTCTCATTCAAAAAGCCATCATAAGGCGCGCTCATATCTGGAAAAATTCCTCCGTATTCAAAACTATTTAAACCCGAAAGCGGACTTCCTCCTTGCAAATTGATGTGGTCGTCTAGTAAAATTAAATCGCCTTTTTTAAAGGTACTATTTATTCCGCCTGCAGCATTGCTTAATAACAAATGCTGTACACCCAATTGATGCAGCACCCGGATAGGGAAAGTCACTTGCTGCAAAGAATATCCCTCGTAAAGATGAAAACGACCTTGCATGGCAATTACCTTCTTGTCGCCAATTGTTCCTATTACTAATTTGCCTTTGTGAAATTCGACAGTTGAAACTGGAAAGTGAGGAATATCAGCATAATCAATGGTTTGTTCCACTTTTAAATGCTCTAAAAATTGCCCTAATCCTGTCCCTAAAACTACTGCTATTGAAGGATTTAAAATACCTTTAGCAGTTAAAAAATCTGCTGATTCTGTAATTTGTTGTAAATATGTCATGTTATATAAAAACTATTATTGGTAAATTTCGTAAATAATAATAAATTTACGAAAACTATACTATGAAAAACATTTTATTCGTGCTTTGCTTTACCCAAATCGCATTAGCACAACCCAAAGACTACATTAAAATTTCACAAGAATTTATCGAGGCTGCTAAGTACGGTGATGATAATACCAATCAACTCATCGAAACTATAGCAAACGCAGACGAGACCGAATTATTAGCGCAATTGAGTTCGGATAACATTAAAAAGGCATTTTTTATTAACATCTACAACGGTTTTACCAACTATGCTTTAAAAAAAGATCCTGAAAAATACAGCAGCCGCAATGCTTTTTTCACCTCTAAACAATTTGTTGTTGCAGGAAACAAACTTAGTCTTGATGATATTGAACATGGTTTTTTGAGAAAATCGAGTATTAAACTCAGTATGGGGCAATTATCGAAAGTTTTTCCACCGAAATTAGAAAAACAATATCGAGTAGACCGCTTAGATTACCGCATTCATTTTAGTTTGAATTGCGGTGCAAAAAGTTGCCCTCCAATTTTTTCCTATGATCCAACCAAAATTGATGAGCAATTAGACGTAGCCACCAAAAACTACTTAACAAATGATGCCAGTTACGACAAAGAAAAAAACACTTTGAACGTTCCTATTTTAATGAGTTGGTTTCAAGGAGACTTTGGCAACAAAAAAGGGATTTTAAAAATCTTTGAGGATTTAAAAATAATTCCAAAAGGCGCTAATCCCACTCTAAAATACAACGATTACGACTGGACTTTATTTCTAGAAAACTTTAAATACTAAAAATTATTATGGACAAGAATTATTACAACTCTGACGACTTAAAAAAATTTGGTAATATCGTCGATTTTCAAAAAGAAATGGGCGAGAAATTTTTTGGATACTATGGCGAAGTTTTCAAAGAAGGCGAATTAACTGCAAGAGAAAAATCGTTAATAGCACTCGCTGTTGCCCATGCGGTACAATGCCCATATTGCATTGATGCCTACAGTTCAGATGCGTATGAAAAAGGATATAGCGAGGGACAAATGATGGAAGCTGTGCATGTTGCAGCTGCAATACGTGGAGGCGCAAGCTTAGTACATGGAGTTCAAATGATGAATAAAGTCAAGAAAATAAGTTTATGAGCGAATTTGTAAAAGTCAAATTAAAATCACTAAAAGCTACAGCTAACTCTTTATCTAAGGCTTCACGTCAGATTGAAATTTTAGAGCAAAATCCAGAGGTTTTTACGCCATTTCACAAGCAATTGGATGCTATTGGTTTGCGTCCGTTGTTGCCAACCGCACTTGAAGTTTTTCAAGTTAATTTGGGTAAAATGTGCAACCAAGTTTGTACACATTGTCATGTAGATGCCGGACCTGACCGCAAGGAAATCATGACTCAAGAAACAATGCAGACCATCATAACTGTACTTAAAAACAATCCTAGTTTTAAAATTGTTGATATGACTGGTGGTGCTCCTGAAATGAATCCACACTTTAGATGGTTTGTTGAAGAGGTGAGCAAATTGGGAATTCAAATGTATGTACGCTGTAATTTAACTATAATTACTGCCAACAAAAAGTACAACGACCTACCAGAATTTTTCAAAAAACATAAAATTGAGGTTATTTCATCACTTCCATTTTACTCTAAAAACAGAACTGACAAACAACGAGGCGATGGTGTTTTTGAAAGTTCTATCAAAGCTTTGCAAATGCTAAACGAAGTAGGCTATGGCAAAGAAGATTCTGATTTAAAACTAAATCTCGTCTACAATCCGGCAGGTGCTTTTTTACCACCAGATCAAAATGCACTCGAAAAAGAATATAAAACGGCTCTTGCTAAAGATTTTGGAATTAGTTTTAATAACCTATTTGCTATTACTAATTTGCCTGTAAGTCGGTACCTAGATTATCTGATTTCAACAGAAAACTATGATGATTACATGACCAAATTAATAGATGCCTTTAACCCAACAGCAGCCCAAAATATAATGTGTCGCAATACCATTTCAATTGGCTGGGACGGTTACATTTATGACTGTGATTTTAATCAAATGTTAGAATTAAAGGTAAGCAGCCCTTCCACACAACACATCAGTACTTTTAATGCTGAAGCATTACAGCAAAGATCCATCATTGTAAACAACCATTGTTATGGATGCACCGCTGGATCCGGCAGTAGTTGTGGAGGAGCAGTAGCTTAAAAGAACAACAAATAAAAAAACAAGAACAATTGATATGGAAAATTATTTAGACGCTACAGTCAACTTATACAGAGATGCTGCACTCACACCAGATGTTGGATTGTGTTGCACAACTACCCCAATTTGGAAATTCCCTGGTTTGGAAATTCCAAAAATTATGCAAGAAATGAATTACGGCTGCGGAAGCACCATCTCTGCACAAGATTTAATCAACAACCCAAAGATCTTATATGTTGGCGTGGGTGGCGGAATGGAATTACTGCAATTTGCTTATTTTTCTCGTCAAAAAGGAGGTGTAATCGGTGTGGATGTAGTTGACGAAATGCTAGAAGCTTCTCGCCAGAATTTTATTATTGCCGAACAAGAAAACGATTGGTTTAAAAGTGAATTTGTCGAACTAAAAAAAGGAGATGCTTTAAACTTACCAATTGAAGATGAAAGTGTTGATATAGCTGCACAAAACTGTCTGTTTAATATTTTCAAAACAGATGATTTGAAAAAAGCGCTACAAGAAATGTATCGTGTGCTAAAGCCTGGTGGCCGATTGGTCATGAGTGATCCAACTTGTGAACAAGAAATGAACGAAACACTGCGTAATGATGACCACTTACGAGCTTTATGCCTTAGCGGTAGTATTCCGATTAAAGAATACATCAAAATGTTAACTGATGTAGGTTTTGGGACTATCGAAATCAGAGGAAGAAGACCGTACCGAATTTTAGATCCTGAAAATTATGCGACAGACGAACTAATTTTTATTGAAAGTATCGAAGTCTGCGCCATCAAAGATCCGATGCCTAGTGATGGACCGTGCGTGTTTACTGGAAAGGCAGCCATTTATTACGGTAAAGAAGATTACTTCGACGATAAAAAAGGACATACTTTATTGAAAAATCAGCCTCTTGCAGTATGCGATAAAACAGCTCAAGCGCTAGCAGACCTCAACAGAAGTGATATTTACATCAGCGAGTCGACGTTTCATTATAACGGAGGCGGTTGTTGTTAAACCTAACAAGCTGCAGTTCTCGTGTAACTGCAGCTTTTTAATTTAAAATTATGCAGCAAAAAAATGCAATCATTTTATTTACCAAGAATCCCGAAGTAGGCAAAGTAAAAACTCGCTTGGCTAAAACAATTGGGAATGAGAAAGCTTTAGCAATTTATAAAAAACTTTTGCACCATACTCAAGCAATTGTTAGCCCAGTTCCTGCTGATAAATTCCTTTTTTATTCTGATGCAATTGTGCAAAAGGATCAATGGCCGGAGACTGAATTCCATAAAAAAGTGCAACAAGGTTTTGATTTAGGAGAGCGAATGAATACTGCTTTTCAAGAAGTTTTTAGTTTGGGCTACACCTCGGTTTGTATCATTGGTAGCGATTGCTTTGAACTGACTTCCACATTTATTGAAGACGCCTTTACTCAACTTGAAAAATACGATACTGTGATAGGCCCTACTTTTGACGGTGGTTATTATTTGTTGGGTATGAAAAAACTACATGAATTCGTTTTTTTTAGTAAAACTTGGAGTACTGAAACGGTATACTCTGACACTATTGCTGATTTACAAGAAAATAATCTAACGTATTTTGACCTTCCAAAATTAACAGATATCGATGAGGAGAAAGACCTACCGCTTATTTGGAAATAACTGCCTATGTATTATTTTTTTAAACTAGCAGCTTCTGTGGCTTTGCCATTGTACACCAAAAAAACGATCTCGCGTTTTCATGAGCCTTTTGTAGCCAACCAACCAACTATTTTGGCAAGCAATCATCCAAATTCTTTTTTTGATGCTATCCTAATTGCTGTACAGTACCCACAACCCATTTATTTTTTGGCAAGAGGCGATGCGTTTAAAAAGCCTTTGGTGGCACAATTTTTAAAAGCCTTACATCTAATTCCTATTTACCGCTTGAGCGAAGGGAAAGAGAACCTGAGTAAAAACAAAGATACATTTCAAACTTGTATAGATTTACTCCAACAGAATCAAACGATTTTAATTTTCTCAGAAGGAATATGCAAAAACGAATGGCAGTTACGTCCGTTAAAAAAAGGAACTGCTCGCTTAGCGCTAATGGCAACAGGGGCAGGATTAACTAACTTACGAATTCAACCTACAGCGATCAATTATTCTTCCTTTAGCAAAAACCCGAAAGAAGTTGAAATACATTTTAATCCAACCTTTTCGATTGATAAAAAAATACGAGAAAACGAAGCTGCTTTTTTCAATGATTTCAACCAACAATTAAAAATAGGGATGACCACTAATTTGTTGGTTAAAAATGACACAAAGGATATTGCATTATTTCCTAAGCAAGCAATCTTGCAAACAAAAATCACAAAATACATTGTGGCGACACCAGCCTTCGTAGGTTTTTTGGCTAATTATGGAATTTATTACACCCTTAAAAAAATAGCCTTGCAAAAAACCAAGAATACTGTTTTTTACGACTCCGTGCTGTTTGTAATCTTATTGCTATTTTACCCTGTTTTGGTAACTTTTCTTGCTATAATTACAGGCGTAATTTTTAATTGGAATGCAGCGCTAGTGCTTTTTACAGGTATGCCTTTAAGCGCTTGGTTTTACAAAACCTATAAAAGTTTGTAATTACTTTACCTTACTTAAAGCTAGCATTTTTATCATCCACCTTGGCAAAGGTTTTTCTTGATCTCTTTTGCGAAGGTCTAAATACCAACCAATTTTTTTTAGAATAGGAACTTTGTGTGTTTCTACCAATTCAATTAAAGTACCATCCGGATCTTCGATATAACAAAATCTACCCGAAGCATTATCCATCGCGAAGGTGTTGTTGCTATCTACTGTAAACTCTAATCCGTGAGTAGCTGCATGATTTTTTAAGGCATCCATGGCAATAACATCAAAACAAAGATGAATAAAACCACAATCGCCCCAAAACCTGTTTTCGTAAATTTTAGGTTGTTTTTCATCTAAGTTTTGCAGCAATTCAACAGTTACATTTCCGAGCAAGGTATTAAATGCTCCTTTACCTGTTGCCACTTTCGAAAGTCCAACTTTTCTGAAATTATGACCGTTTTCGACACACTGCTCATCATATACAATGTTATCAAGTCCAAGAATTGTTTGGTAAAAAGCAATTGATTTTTCCATATCGCTTACTCCTATAACCGCTCCTACTACACCACCTAAATCAAAATCACTGTTTTGAAACCAATCGGTAGAGGGAATAATTTTAAAATGATTCGAATCTGTATCGGTTACATAAAAATAAGGTTGTCCTTCAGGCCCTGATGAAAATGCACTTACAACCAATCCTTGTAATGCGGAGAGTCGTTGGTGTGACTGTTCAAGGTTTCGAGATTTTAAAATGGCCGCATTAATCCCTAAATGGCCTAAGACAACTTGAGGACCTTGAGTTGGAGTTCTATCTTTAAATTGCCATATTTCAAAACCGCCACCTCCTTGCAAATTCATAGTCAAAATAGCACGGCGGTTGTACACAATTCCACCGGTATATTGTGTCATTAAACTTGCCTGCGCTTCATCATCAAAAATCAAAACATCCATTCCAAAAAGATGTTTGTACGTATGCATCGCTTTTGTAGCGTGACAAACACCAATTCCTATTTGTTGAATTCCTGATAAATATTGATGCATAAGCTATTTCAATTTTAATTTTGTAAACCTTTTTTATGGGCAATTCGATAATATAAGGACGGCCAAAACCACCATAACCAAAGCAAAATACGTTCAGCTTTTACAATTACGATTGCTTTTTTCCCTTTTTGAATACCAGATATGATTTTTTGAGCACAAATTGTCACGTTCATCCCCACTTCATTGTTGGCATCAGTAGAACCGTACTGCTTTCCGTTGCCTTGTAGAGCATTTTTTGAAATTGGTGTGTCAATCCTTCCTGGATATACGATAGAATACATGACTTTGGTTTTAAATAACTCACATTGTACCGTTTCAACATATCCTTTAATGGCATGTTTTGAGGCGGCATACCCCGAGCGCAGCGGAAATCCCATTAAACCTGCTACACTACTAATGATAACACTATGGCCTGAGTTCCTTTCAACAAAATGGGGTAATAACGCCTGATTAATTGCAACCGGAGCAAAATAATTTATAGCCATTAATTTTTCATAAACTGCCATATCCGTTTCGGTAGCTTGGGCGCGCTGACTAATACCAGCACTTTGAATCACGAAATCAATACGGCCATAAAATGATAACGCCTGCTCAACTAATGCGGGAATTCCTTTTATATCTAGTAAATTATAAACTAGAATTTTTGAGTTTTGCAATTGTAGCTGCAATTGATTCAATAAAGCTTGGTTCGACGACGTCAAAATTAAAATAGCACCCAAAGCATCCAACTGCAAAGCAAGCTCCTTTCCTATCCCTGAAGATGCGCCTGTAATCCAAACTACTTTATCTTTAAAATGCATTTTTACGATAATTTAAAAGATGTTTGTAAGTGGTTATCATGTCAATTTGGGAAGCGCCTTTTTTGTACATGCGAACAATTTTCAAATTAGCCAATTGCACCGTTAACCAGGAGTTATCATTATATTTTCGGGCAGAAACGGTTGTAGCTTTTGGGATTAACTTAAATTTTCCTTGTTTCCAAATTCGAGCAATGAAGTCATAGTCCTCCATGATGAGCATTTCTTCCTTGTACGCACCTACTACATCCCAAAGTTTTTTTGTTACAAAAATACCTTGATCACCACCTCGAAAAAACAAATAATTAAAACGTGTAAAAAAGGCATTAATTTGTAGTATGAAACGATCGGAGTCAAATCGAGTTTGGAAACTACCACAATCAAATCCATTTTGAATGACCTTATTAATCTGCTCATAACAATCCGATACCGGTTTACAATCTGCATGCAGAAAGAAGTAAACAGATCCTATCGCTTTTTCAGCACCATAATTCATTTGTCCAGCGCGCCCTTTTACAGGCGAAAGGACTGCTACTACACCTAATTTTTCAGCAATTTGTACCGTATCATCCGTGCTTCCGCCATCAGAAATGATGATTTCACAGTTCGAAGGCGGTATAATTTTTTGCAAATGCAAAATCGTGTTTTCAATTATAAGCGCTTCATTGTAGGTAGGAATAATTATACTGATGATCATACATTTGGGGTAGAAAAAAAATCTTGAAAAAGTAATTAATTGGCAACCTCGCTAATAAATTTGATTCGCATCAATCGCAACTCATCTAAATCATAATCCCCATCAAATTCTTTCAAAGCTTTTTCGATACTATCTGTTTCTGATTCCATGAAGTACTCATGAATTTCTTCTTGCTGATCATCATCAAGCATTTCGTCAATCCAATATTTGATATTTAGCTTTGTACCTGAATACACAATTTGCTCCATTTCTTTAATCAAAGCATCCATGCTCAAACCTTTGGCTGAGGCAATATCGTCAAGCGAAAGTTTTCTGTCTATGTTTTGAATGATGTATAATTTGTTGGCAGAATTTACTCCAGTAGATTTTACCACTAAATCATCCGGTCGAATAATATCGTTGTCTTGCACGTACCTACTAATTAACGCTACAAATTCGTTACCGTATTTCTTGGCTTTACCCTCTCCAACGCCATGAATATTAATTAACTCAGCTGCGGAAATAGGATATTTAAGAGCCATATCTTCTAGCGAAGGGTCTTGAAAAACCACAAATGGAGGAACGCCAATTTTCTTAGCCACTTTTTTACGTAAATCGCGTAACATTCCCATCAAAACCTCATCAGCAACACCCGTCGATTTGGCTGCCGTAACAATAGCCTCATCAACAGATTCGTTGTATTCGTGATCTTCGGACATCAGAAATGATTCCGGATTAGCAATAAAATCAGCTCCTTTTTGAGTTAGTTTTACAATTCCGTACGTTTCAATATCTTTTGATAAATAGCCTGCTACTAATACTTGACGCAGCAAAGCCATCCAATATTTTTCATCATGACTTGCTCCACAACCAAAATAAGACTGTGAATCAGTACGATGCGCTTTTATTACCGCATTAACACGACCAATTAATGTAAAAACAATTTCTTTTGATTTGTATAAATGTTTGGTATCTCGAACTACTTCTAGCAATTGCACCACTTCTTTTTGTGCTTCTACTTTTACTTTTGGGTTGCGAACGTTATCATCCATATCAGCACCTTCACCAGTTGCTTCGTCAAACTCTTCACCAAAATAATGCAAAATGAATTTTCGACGCGACATAGAAGTTTCGGCATAAGCCACGACTTCTTGCAATAATGCAAATCCTATTTCTTGTTCGGCAACTGGTTTGCCAGACATGAACTTTTCTAATTTCTCAACATCTTTATAAGAGTAATACGCCAAACAATGTCCTTCGCCACCATCTCGACCTGCTCTGCCCGTTTCTTGGTAATAACTTTCGAGTGATTTAGGAATGTCATGGTGAATCACAAAACGCACATCGGGTTTGTCAATTCCCATACCAAAGGCAATTGTAGCCACCACAACCTCAACATCTTCCATCAAAAACATATCTTGATGCTTAGCTCTAGTTTTGGCATCTAAACCAGCGTGGTACGGCACTGCAGAAATTCCGTTTACTTGTAAAACTTCGGCAATAGCCTCTACTTTTTTACGGCTCAAACAGTAGATAATTCCTGATTTGCCTTTATTTTGTTTGATAAACCGAATGATATCCGATTCAATATTTTTTGTTTTAGTGCGTACTTCGTAGTACAAATTAGGTCTGTTAAACGATGCCTTGAATGTGGTAGCATCAGACATATCCAAATTTTTCAAGATATCTTCCTGCACCTTTGGCGTTGCCGTTGCCGTAAGTCCTATAATTGGCACATCTCCCAATTGTTTGATGATGTGTTTCAAATTTCGGTATTCCGGTCTAAAATCGTGACCCCATTCTGAAATACAATGCGCCTCATCTATCGCTACAAATGAAATAGGCACGCTTCTTAAAAAAGTAACATACTCTTCTTTAGTCAACGATTCTGGAGCTACGTACAACAATTTAGTTAAACCTGAACTGATATCGGCTTTCACCTGTGTAATTTCAGTTTTGGTCAACGAAGAGTTTAAAACATGAGCAATTCCATTTTCTGAAGATAAGCTACGAATAGCATCGACCTGATTTTTCATCAAGGCAATTAAAGGCGAAACTACAATTGCAGTTCCTTCCTGAATCAAAGCAGGCAATTGATAACAAAGTGACTTTCCTCCACCTGTAGGCATAATCACAAAAGTATTTTTTTGACTCAAAATACTTGTAATGACTTGTTCCTGCAACCCCTTAAATTGGCTAAAGCCAAAATACTTCTTTAATTCTTTGTGTATGTCAATTTCGTTTGAATTCATTCTTTATTACGTGGTATTTTGTATAAATTTGCAATACCTAAAGGTACAAATTTCTTTTACACATACAAATTTTAATCATTCTGTTTTGATCACTAAAGAAAACATACTGGCTAGTGCCAAAAAAACGATCCTTTCCGAAAGCCAATCAATCGCCAAACTGACTGACTATCTGGACGAAAACTTCAGCAATACCGTTGCAGCGATCTACCAATCAAAGGGCCGCCTAGTGGTTACCGGAATTGGAAAAAGCGCCATAATTGCTCAAAAAATGGTAGCCTCGTTCAACTCAACGGGGACGCCATCGCTGTTTTTGCATGCCTCAGAGGCCATTCATGGTGATTTAGGAATGGTTCAAAACGAAGATATAATTATATGTATTTCTAAAAGTGGTAACAGTCCTGAGATTAAAGTTTTGGTTCCGTTATTGAAAAGATTTGGCAATACCTTAATTGCCATCACCGGAAACATGACATCGTTTTTAGCAAAAGGTTCCGACTATGTTTTGAACACAACAGTTGATACCGAAGCTTGTCCTAATAATTTGGCTCCAACCAACAGCACTACTGCACAATTAGTAATGGGCGATGCGCTAGCGGTATGTCTCATGGAAATGCGCGGTTTTAAAGCCGAAGATTTTGCCGTATACCATCCGGGTGGCTCTTTGGGCAAAAAGTTACTCATGCGCGTGCAAGACTTGTTAGAGCATAGTTTAAAACCGATGGTTAGCCCAGACGCTCCAATCAAAAAAGTGATATTTGAAATTTCAGAAAAACGACTTGGCGTAACTGCTGTGGTTGAAAACGAGCAAGTAATTGGAATTATTACCGATGGGGACATCCGAAGAATGCTTAACGAAACTGATACCTTTGCTGCGCTTACCGCAAAAGATATCATGACCAAAAACCCAAAAGTTACTAGCTCAGCAAATCGTCTTGAAGACGCACTTAATCTTATGGAGGATTTTTCGATTACGCAGCTAATTGTAGTCGACGAAGGAAAGTACAAAGGTGTATTGCATTTGCATGACATATTAAAAGAAGGAATCGTATAATGGCAAAAAAGAATTTAAACGAAATGTCGTTTTTGGATCATCTTGAAGAATTAAGATGGTTATTAGTGCGCAGTACCATTGCTATTTTAGTTTTGGCTACCATCACTTTTTTTATCAGTGATTATATTTTTGACGATGTTATTTTTGGCCCAACAAAACCTAGTTTTGTAACCTATCGTTTTTTCTGTGATTTGTCCAATCAATTGGGTTTTGCTGAAACTATTTGCGTTACCGAGATGCCATTTATCATCCAAAATACCAATATGGAAGGCCAAATTAATGTTTTGATTTGGACCTGTATCACGGCAGGATTTATTCTTGGCTTCCCTTTTATTTTGTGGGAATTATGGAAATTTATCAGCCCTGCTTTGTATGATTCTGAAAAAAAACACGCCAAACTTTTCATTTTTTCTTCGTCTATGTTATTTTTCTTGGGCGTATTGTTTGGCTACTTTGTAATCGTACCAATGTCGGTGAATTTCTTTGCCACTTTTACAATAAGTGACGTGGTAAAAAATCAGTTTAGCATCGACTCCTATATAAGTTTGATCAAAACCAGTGTCATCGCATGTGGATTATTCTTTGAATTACCAATAATTATATATTTCCTAACCAAACTTGGTTTAGTGACACCCGTATTTTTACGAAAATATTGGAAATACGCCGTAATTATAATATTAATTGTAGCAGCAATTGTAACTCCGCCAGATGTGGTTAGTCAAATTATTGTTACCATCCCGATGCTAATCATCTATGAAGCAAGTATATTAATTTCAAAAATAGTAGTAAAAAATCAACAAAAAATCAATGGCTGATATCATTCAAGAATTCAACGACTACCGTTCTAAAATGAACGAAAAATTATTGGCAGACAATAATAAAATTGTAAAACGTATTTTCAATTTAGACACAAACGCTTACGCTGAAGGTGCTTTAGATGTAAAAACTAAGGAGCTCCTTGGATTAGTAGCATCGGCTGTTTTACGTTGTGACGACTGTGTAAAATACCACTTAGAAACAAGCCACAAAGAAGGCGTAACCAAAGAGGAAATGATGGAAGCTATGGGAATTGCAACCCTAGTTGGCGGTACTATTGTGGTGCCACACTTGCGTCGTGCCTACGAATTTTGGGAAGCACTAGAAGAAAACGCAACCAAATAAATTGTTAAAGGAGGCTTTAGTTTTTAGTTTTAGTTGTTCATTTGAACCCTGAAACTAAAAACTATAGTTTCTAAAACCACTATATCATTAAAATAAAAACAGGAAGTAATGCAATTAAGAGCCGAGAATTTGATCAAAACCTACAAAGGTCGTAGTGTTGTAAAAGGCATTTCGGTAGAGGTAAACCAAGGCGAAATCGTGGGTTTATTAGGACCAAATGGTGCTGGTAAAACCACCTCTTTTTACATGATTGTTGGTTTGGTTAAACCCAATTCTGGCAACATTTTTTTGGATGATTTGAATATTACTGATTATCCAATGTACAAAAGAGCGCAGCAAGGAATTGGTTACTTAGCGCAAGAAGCTTCTGTTTTTAGAAAATTGAGTATCGAAGATAACATTTTGAGCGTGCTGCAATTGACCAACTTAACAAAAGCAGAACAAGTTGCCAAAATGGAAAGTTTAATTGCCGAATTCAGTTTAGAGCACATTCGTACCAATCGTGGTGATTTGTTGTCAGGTGGAGAACGCCGTCGTACTGAGATAGCGCGCTGCTTAGCTACCGACCCAAAGTTTATTTTATTAGACGAACCTTTTGCAGGTGTTGACCCTGTTGCGGTAGAGGATATTCAGCGTATTGTAGCGCAACTTAAAAATAAAAACATTGGTATTTTGATCACTGACCATAACGTTCAAGAGACTCTAGCTATTACTGATAAAACGTACCTCATGTTTGAAGGTGGTATTTTAAAAGCAGGAATTCCAGAGGAATTAGTTGAGGATGAAATGGTACGAAGAGTGTACTTAGGTCAAAACTTTGAATTGCGTAAAAAGAAAATTGAGTTCTAATTGAGAACTCTTTTTTTTTTTGCAAAAGCAGTTCCGTTTCAAAAATTGTTAAGATAGGACTATCAGACAACTATTCTATCGTAATAAAACGTAATTGCTGCGCATCGCCATTGTAAATATTTACGTCAACATTTTCATCAATACCTGGTACGGTAGCTTTTTCAGTAAACTGCCAAAACAACCAATCAGAGTCGATCGATTCACGATAAAAATTATAATTGGCAATCCAAAAAAGGTAGTCACTAAACTCGTCTTTTAAAAAATCATCATAATACCGCTCCCCAGAATAAATAATGGGGCGCACCCCATAATGCTTTTCAACGGCTTCCAACCAGCGTCGCAAACCAATTTTCAAATTTGCAATTGATTGATTTTTAGGCAATTTTTCAACATCTAAAACAGGTGGCAAATCACCTTTTTGCAAACGTACTGTTTCAATAAAAAGCTTTGCTTGCTCCAAAGAATTTTCGTTAGGACGGTAATAATGATACGCACCTCGAATCATTTTATTCTTTTTGGCACCTAGCCAGTTTTGTTCGAATTTTCGATCCTTTCGATCTTTCCCGACAGTTGCTCTAATAAAAACAAAGTCAATAGGATATTTTTGTTCTAAGGTATCTACATAAGACCAACTGATACGCCCTTGGTATTCAGAAACATCAATCCCAATGCTTTTATCTGTGTATTTTTCTAAAACTTGAATGTTACGCGCATCGGAAAGTCTTTTGGCATAAGTAGTCTCTCTGAGATTTTTATTAGTTTTGAAACTAAAGTAATAGGCTAATCCATTACGGTAATGATACGCCAGAGCTAGTAGTAAACAAACAACTAAAAAACCGATTACATATTTTGAAAACAAAAAGCGACGCAAATTACTGTTCTTTTTGGGTTTTCGTACGCTACGCGTTTTTCTAACTATTTTTTGCCTAGCCATACCAACAAATTTACTTTTGCAGCACTTTATTGTTTACTACAGAAAGTAAAACATAAAAAAGAATCACTAAAGGAATTCCTAGGTATTGAAAAAACACTAATAACAATACAGAAATCAAAAGAAAGACGATTTGCAATCGGTTGCCTGCCCAACTTAATTTTTTAATTTTTAGAGAAAACAACGGGATTTCAGCATTCAACATATAAGCGCTCATTAACGTAATGAGCAATAAAAAGTAATTTGTTGTTAAAAGTTCTATTGCTATTAGTGAATCGGTGTATTTTAAAACCAAAGGCAAACTCAAGATAAATAATGCATTGGCAGGAGTTGGCAAACCAATAAACGAATCCGTTTGACGCGTATCAATATTGAAATTAGCCAAACGGTAACATGATCCTAAAGTTATTATAAAACCCAAATACGGGAGAATTTGCAAATGAGGCGCAGGAGCAGTTGAAGCATGACTTACCAACATGTGGTACATCACCACGCCAGGTACTACGCCACTAGTTACCATATCAGCCAATGAATCTAATTGTAAACCAAGCGGACTAGACACTTGAAACATACGTGCAAAAAAGCCGTCAAAAAAGTCTAGAAAAATACCCAAACACACAAAATAAAAAGCCATTTCGAAATCTTGCTGAAATGCAAAAACAAGAGCGATACATCCTGAAAAAAGGTTAAGTAAGGTGATGGAATTAGGAAGATGTTTAACAAATGACATGGACTTGTGTTTTAAAGTATGAGTGCACAAATTTAGTACAATATGCCAATGAAAAATACGTTTTCAAAATAGTTTTTAGAAGCAGTGGGTGTTTTTAAGTTTATACTCATTGATACATCTACTGAAAGTCTTGCCGTAACTATTTCAAAAACTTCGTCCAACAATAAGATTAGACCCTTTCATCCCAAAAGAATTCAGTAGGAAATGAAAGTCAGCTGAATAAAAAATTCTATTTTTGATAAAAATTAAACAAACCCCTTGTTTGTAAAAATGACATCCTTGCACAAACGTCTTCTCTTTGTATTCGCATTGCTTTCCATGAGCACCTTTGCACAAACAGTTAGAAAATATTCTAATGAGTTTATGAACATCGGTGTTGATGCAGCTGCTTTAGGGCGATCCAATACGGCAGTAGCCTCCACAAAAGATGTCAACTCAGGCTATTGGAATCCTGCAGGATTGGTTCAATTGGAGGATCACGAAGTTTCATTCATGCACGCCAATTATTTTGCTAATATTGCGCAGTACGATTATTTGGCCTATGCCAGCCCTATTGACGATCGTAGTGCGTACGGAATATCACTCATTCGCTTTGGAGTAGATGACATTTTAAACACCACTGAATTAATTGACAGCGAAGGTAACATTGATTACAACAGGATAAGTTTATTCTCAACTGCGGACTATGGTTTTACTTTTTCATACGCTAGAAAGTTGCCCGTTCCTGGTTTTCAATATGGATTGAATGCTAAAGTTATTCGTAGAGTTATTGGAAAGTTTGCCGATGCTTGGGGATTTGGTTTTGATGCAGGAATACAATTTGAACGCAACAATTGGTCTTTTGGATTGATGGTACGCGACATCACCACAACTTATAACGTTTGGAATATCAACGAAGAGGAATACCAAAAAATTGCCAATGCCATTCCGGGACAAAATCAAGAATTACCAGAAAGCACTGAAATTACAGCTCCAAAGGCACAATTGGGATTGGCAAAAAAATTTATCATCCGATACGATTACAGTATTGAAGCAGCAGCCAACTTAAATATGCGTTTTTCAAAAACCAACGACCTCCTTGCTACTGATTTTGTAAGTATTGATCCTGCAGTGGGTTTTGAGTTTGGTTACACCGACCTGGTATTTCTTCGTGCAGGAATGGGGAATTTCCAGAACGTACAACAACTAGACGGCACCGACAAAGTAGGTTTCCAACCCAATATTGGTCTCGGATTCAAATACAAAGGCATTCAAATTGATTATGCACTGACGGATATTGGCGATCAAAGCACCGCCTTGTACTCAAATATTTTTTCAGTCAAAGTCGATTTAGGTCTTTTTAGAAGGTAACATAATAACAATTAGTTGCAGGGCTTTTTTTATTTCGGAAATAAAAAAGAAACAGTATCGCAGCGATTGAATAACATTAAAAAAATAAATTTCATGCAGAAATTTTCAATTTACAAATCCATTATTTTCTTTTTAATCGGAATATGCAGTAGTGCGTTTTATGCCCAACCGCTATCACTATCACCACAAAGCAAAGTCAGTGTGCTTACATGTGGCACCGGTAACCAGTCTTACTCTTTGTTTGGTCATACGGCGGTTCGTGTTAAAGACGTGACTTCTGGCTTTGATTTAGTGTACAATTACGGGGCTTTCGATTTTAAAACGCCCAACTTTGTCATGAAATTTGCCAAAGGCGATTTGAAATATTTTGCCGTATCCCATTTGTATACTGATTTTATCAATCAATATCAATTTGAGCAAAGGGCGGTTTATGAACAAGAATTAGCACTCCCACTCGATGCCAAACAACGCCTTTATGAGCAACTACAGTACGATATCAATTCAGCAGATAGCGGTTACACCTATAAATTTATTGATAAAAACTGCACAACCATGGTTGTAAACGCAATAAATAAGGCAGTTGAAACCAACCTAATTACAAAAAAAGAGGCTTCTAATAACAGTTATCGCGATGTATTACTACCTTATTTTGATGGTCATTTTTACGAAAAACTCGGCACAAGTATCATCTTCGGATCCAAAGTAGACCAAGCAGCCAATCGCATTTTTTTACCTTTTGATTTGTTAGAAAGCCTAAAGAAAGTTCAGTTTAATAAATCACCGCTAGCCAAAGAAACAGTAACGGTGTTGCCTTATAACCAGCCAACTCCTTTTTCGTGGTGGAATAATCCGTATAGCTATATTTTAATTTTATTTGCTATCGTGGGTTTAAACAAAAAAGGACTTTCATTATTCTTCATGACGGTTTTAGGACTTATTGGTGTATTATTTGCCGCAGCCTGGAGCTTTTCATTACACGCAGAATTAGCCACTAATTACAACCTTTTAGTGTTTAATCCCATTTTACTTTTATTGCTTTTGGCGTACGCCTTCAAGAACAAAAAAATAATTTGCTACTTGGCTACAATGAATTTAATTGCTTTGGGTGTTTATACCGCTTATTGTCTCAACAAACCGCATTTAATTTTAGTTCTTCCTATTGTAATTACAAGCGCCGCTCTTTCTGTTAGAATGCTGATTCAAAACAAAAAACCAATTCCTATTATTATTTAGTTTGTAAAGAAAAAGTATTAAGTATTAAGTATTAAGTATTAAGTATTAAGTAATAAGAACTACTAACTAAAGACTATTAACTGAGGACTAATAAATAAGGACTCACAACTAAAAACTAAGTATTAATAAAAAACAAAATCACACCGCTTATTGCCCTCTGTAAAAAAGAACAGTTGTAATAGTTTTAAAAGCAATATTTAGGTCCAAATAAATAGAGCGATGTTTGATGTAATATAAGTCGTATTGCAATTTGATCAAGCTATCTTGTATTGTTTCGCCATACGAATAATTTACTTGAGCCCAACCCGTCAATCCCGGTTTGATGATGTGTCGGGTTTCATAAAAAGGCATACTAGCTGCTATTTCTTTAACAAAAACGGGGCGTTCTGGTCTTGGGCCGATTACAGCCATATCTCCTTTTAAAATATTTATAAACTGCGGAAATTCATCAATTCTCGTTTTTCGCATGAACCTACCGAAAATAGTCACTCTGCAGTCGTTAGCAGTGGTAAAAACAGCACCATTTTTCTCGGCATTGTTGATCATTGTTCTAAATTTCAAAATTCGAAAAACAACTCCGTCTTTCCCTACCCGTTCTTGTGTGTAAAACAAAGTGCCTTGATTAGCTATCGCATTCCCGAGCAATATTAAAGGTAACAATAAAAGACCCACCAAGATACCCAATGCCGCAACCCCAAGGTCAAAAAAGCGTAAAGTAACCAGATACAACTTATTATGATTGCTGCGGCTGAATGGGAAATAACGGTAGAAATCACGGGACATGTGTTGTAGCGGAATACGCTGTGTTTTGTTTTCATATACTTGCGTATATTCTTTTATCAAAACACCTGATTCGAGTACTTTTAATAGTTGTTGGTATAAAATTGTAGTAATATCAAGTGTTCCTTGTGATGCAATTACCAACTCAGATATGTTATTTTTTTTTATGAAGGCCAAAATAAACTCCGCATCAATACGCTCAAGATAAGGATAGTTGATTTGATTTTTTGCTGTATTTAACGGAATATACCCTATAATTTTATAATGTGGATCTATTTTTTCAAGATCTTGAATCAATTCTTCTAATTGCTCTTGCTCACATAACAAAATTGCTTTTTGATAAAAACGTTTTGATGCCAAAAATGCAACGTAAATCAAGCGCCACGATAACAAAGAACTAAAAACAACAAGAAAAAACAATAAAATTTGAAGTCGATTGGTGGGCAATTCTGGCGACAAATAAGGTGTTAGCAAATAAAACAAGACTGTCACAGAAGCCGTCAAAAGGGTGCTTTTTGTTACCTGAAACTGACTACTGGCAACTTGTAAATTGTACATCTCAAAGATGCTTCCAAACAAATTAATATAAATTGCTAACAAGACCCCTCGATAATAGGTCACTGCAGATAAAGAAAAATAATTAAATATTTCAAATAAAGTTAAAATATACAAAGCTGATAATAAAAAGAGTACATCAAAAAGACGGAGTAGCATCTTTCGCTCCGATATTTCAAAGTGCATTTTATCAGAAAGGAACATAAGTGGTATTTTCGTTCGTACCGCAATTTACCATAAATTATGGTATTTCAAATTCACGAAGATGTTTTTTTATTACTTCTGCTACGTATTGTTTTTGATAACAAAATCATGATTCAAAATATCCATCCTGTAATAGCGGGTTCCTCAATTTAGAAGTGTAACCCAACTTACTCATAAACCATATCAGTTTTGTTGTTCTTTAACTGCTCCAAGTTGCACTCGTGTAAGAGCCAAGGCATATACAAAGGCAGGCGCGGCAATACGCATGGAAGCATGATTGATCGTTAGAAACCAAAAAGCTACAAAACACAACAAAAAAACATTAAAATTATTTTCAAAGTACAATAAGAAAGGTGACCCAAAAAGCACTAATAATGCAAGCACCCCCAAAGATCCGTGTTCTGCCAACATTCGTGTCAGCTCATTATGTGTGGCTGCAAAAGCACCATCGCGTTCTTGCCTGACTTCTGCACTCTTGCCAACGCCTACACCTAAAATCGGATTCTTAAAAAAAATATCAAGCTCTTTTTCCATGATTTCTTCACGTCCAGTAAACTTGCTTTGCTTCACTCTACCCGCACCATCTTGATTGGCATACCGCTTTTCAATTAACCCACTAGTTTGGAAAGAAGTATAACTCCAAGTACCAAAAGCAGCTAAACTTAAAAAAATAATGATATAATTGAGCTTTACTTTTCCTCCTGAATTGGACTTGAAATAGAGAAAAAGTAAAAATAAAACAATCATAAAAAAACCAGTGTACATGCCACCTCTTGAAAAAGTTACCATCCCTCGATAGGCTAAATTTAAAGTCAAAATCAGGTTTATGATCATTTGTATTTTGGACTGAGATTGCAAAATCATCCGTGTTAAAAAGATAAACATACCTAAACCTAACACCGTTGCTACTTGATTGGGGCCATAACCTCCTGAAGTTTCAAAATTAGATTGTGTACCGGTTATTACATCACGCACATTTGGGGTGTAAAAAACCAAATAGGTTAACAATGACACTATAGGCAATGCAATACTTAACAAAATTTTATTGACCTGGTCTATTGATAATCGTCTACGAAAGGTATAAACAGAACATACTCCAAGACAAACGGGACCTGAAATGTTAAAAGCGATTGCCTTTCGAATATTCGTAGTGAAATTAAGATTGGAAATAGCTAAAATAATTCCTGGAACTAACAAGATTAAAAATAACCAATAAGGTACTGCATTGCGAGAAAATCCGCTGTAAACAGCTCCCATTACAATAAAAAGCATTACGGCATACTTGGAAATTTCGTAGAGAATCACACCTCCTGTCATTCTTAAAAAAACTTCACTACCAACAATATAAGCCGCCGCAATTAGTGCTTCGTGATTTTTATTTTGATTTTTAACCACATAATAAATTCCGTACAATAAAATCGCAAATCCATAAATCTTGGTCGAAAAAGGGATCACAAAGCCAATTAGACCAATGCCAATGTGAATTAAAATGTTGTATAAATAGACTAAATCCTCTTTCTTCATTTCTTAATTTTTTGTAACCACTGGAGGTACTTATTTATAACAGCCGGTTTAGAGTAGGACTGCTGTACTGTTAAAGCCAAGGACTCCCCTAACTTACGTCTCAAATCTGCACTTGCAATAAGTTCAAGCAACGCATTTTGAAAACCAACGACATCTTCTGTTGTTACCAAAAAGCCATTTTGAGCTGATTTTACCACAGCAGCTACTTCGCCTACATTAGTTACTACTACTGCTTTTTTATACAAGCCGTATTCTAATAATGCAACAGGCAAGCCCTCCGATTTCGAAGTTAAAACACCAATTTCTGTTTGTGAAATAATAGCTCCAATATCTGATTTGCTGCCGTAAAGAAAGACATTTTTTTCCAGATTTAGCTCCCTAATAGCTTGTTGCAATGATTTTGAATACTCATCTTTAAAGTCTTTACCAACCAAGTGAAAAGTCCAATCAGGATGCAATTCTTGAATTTTTTGAGCAACTTCTAAAAGTAAAAAGTGGTTTTTTTGAGGGCGAAGGTTTGCTAAACATAAAATACGTTTGCCTGCAATCCCCTTTAATATCGTGCTTGCTTCTTGATTTATTTCAACAGAAGCAAAATTAGGTAAATACAGTACATTGGAAACTTTTAAAACATTTTCGCTCCACAACTTTAATTTTTGATTGACTACCACAACGCCGCTAAAAAAAGAAGTAATTAACTTTAGGACGAATCTAGGTCTTTGATTCAAAAACTCGCTATCACCATAATGATCATGCCAAATTAATAGTAAAGAAGGATGAAGCAGTTTTACCACAAAAGCTAAAAAGAAGGAGGTACTATGTGCATGAATGACTTCAATATTATGTTGAGTAATATATTGGCCCAAAGCCCTAATAGCTTTAAAGTCAAGCGTTCTTTTTTTATTTAAAAACAAATAAGCGGTTTCAAGCTCAATATGCTCTCGCAATGGTCCTTCCTGACGCGTACAAACAATCCCCGAAAAATCTATTCTTGTGTTTAGTGCATTAGCATAATTCACAGCCATTCGTTCAGCACCACCAGCAGCAAGTGTATCTATGAGTTGTATGATTCTCATGGTTGTATAAGCAATTGTATTTCGTTTTCAAAACGCTCTATTGTATATGCCCTGGACCAATCAGTTGCTGCTTTGCGTTGTATTTCTTGCTTAGTGCCATCTTGTAAAAGAGCACAAATCCCTTTACTATCCTGCTCTAATTTCAGGGTAAGTAAAACTCCTCTTTTGCCATAATCTAACATAGTTGGAACGCAAGATACAGCAGTTGCCAGTGGAATACAACCCCAAAACATGCCTTCGGCGATTGCTTTGGGCCAACCCTCACTATAGGATGGCAAAATTACAAAATGACTGGATTGATAGGCTTTTTTTACCACTTCACTACTTTGATTCCCCATTACGGTAATCCATTGAGACAAATTATTAGTATTAATATACTCTTCTAAAGAAACTTTTAAAGGTCCGTCACCAAAGATTTTTAAAGTGACACAACAATCTTGATTTAGTAATTCTTCGATAAGTTTTATGGCGTAAAGAGGATTTTTTCCCGGCACCAATGCACCCACAAAGACAAACGTAAAGACAGCATTTGGACTCCTTGGTTCAAGTGGAACTATTTCATTTTCAGAATAACTAGCCGTAAAAAAAGGTTTGCAATTTAAACTGTTGTTTTTCCATTCTCCATACACCAAAACATTCGTATTCTTGGTCCAGAAAGTAGAATTCAAAATCCACTTTTGCAATCGATACGTCCAAGGTTGTTTTGCATTAGGATCCCAATTACCCGCATATTTAGCTGTTTTGGGTTTTGAAGGAAAAGCTATTTGAACAAAACTTCCCAACAAACCCATATTGCCGGGGCAGCGTAAGTGAATATGATCTGCCTTTTGCATTGCTTTAAAAAGCTGGATGCAAATTTTTGGAATTTTTAAAAAAGCCAGCAATGCACTCTTAAAATGAAGCACATCAAAACGTACTACATTTACAAATTTTAATCTATTGTGTGCGTAAAAAGTATCAATTACTGTATGCGTTTCGTTTTGTAAAGGAGCAACAATAGTTACTGTATCACAATATTTAAACCACAAATTCATTTCTTTAACATAAGGAGCATAGGCATAATAATGCCCGTCTTGATGAACATGAGGGACATGAGTGATAACAAGAAGTCTCATTTTTTTAATTGATAAAACTCCGTTAATAAGTCTTTTGAAGATCGGGGCTGAGAATCTTTTTGAAAAGTAAACGCATACCCTTTTGGCATTGAAACGGATCTTCTGGTAAGGATAGCTTTCGGACGGTCTAGGTATTTCATCCATCCTAATGTCAATCTGATTACTAACAACCACGCACTTCTTACCCATCTAGTAGAAGATGTATTGATGAAAAAATTAGAAACGGTTACGGCTACATTTGCTGCATTTCCCTCAGTAATTTCAGTGGCAACAACGGCACATTCCCGAAACAAACTTCGCATACCAGTAAAAGTAAATCTAAAAAAATCATAGGGTTCAGCATGATATGGGAATGATTGTGGAGCTTCTATTTGCAAATAACCATTTATTTTGGTAACCCTTTGTAATTCTTCACAAAAAAGCCATGGATGCAGTGTATGCTCTATAACTTGTGCTGCCAAAACAAGGTCAAAACAAGCATTCTCAAACGGGATATAATGCCCATCAAAAATGTAATCTGGTTTAAAAGCAGCATGAACATCAGTGGTTATAACCTCGCAATTACTGAAAATATTTTTATAATAAGTAGCTTTTTCACCCACACCTACAATAAGTACTTTACTGCCTTTAGCCAACCTTTTTGCTAGTTCAGCATACCGCTGATCCATGTTAAAATCAGCACATAAAGCAGGTAGCATTTTTCTACGGATGTAATTTTTCAGGTTTGAGGTGTCTAAATGAGCCCCATTTTGAGTAGTCACTTTGGCTTTGCAAATATCCTCGTAACAAAACATAGACTGCTTGCTAAAAAGAACTGGAATCCCATTAAAAACAGGCAACTCGCTACCGTCTTCAAAATGAAAAAAATCTTTTGTAGATGATATTAATTTAGCATGTGTATCAGGATGAATAATGTATTTTTGCATACAGTAGGGTAAATTATGGTATCCAAATTTAAAGCTTTTTTATTCGAAAAGCCAACGGAATTCTTAGCGCATCTTTTGCAATTACATTAAAGACCTCCATAGTTCTTATTTTGTACATGCGGCGGAGATAATAAAACCGATATCCATCCTACAACTCTACCTATGGTTTCTAAAAAAGCAGCTTTTTTATCATCGCCTCTCAAAGAATTTGTACCTCTTATGCACAATAACAAAACTGTAATTGCATGCCACTTGAGCCTATCCTTGATTTTAGGATTTGGATTCTTCACTCGCCACACGTACCAACCGTTTCGAACAACCATTTTACCATATTTATATTGATTTGGTCTACCATAAGGTTCGTGATAGTGGTGCAATTGCGCCTTTGTATTGATAACATTTTTACCATATTGCATGACTCTCAAACTGAAATCAGCATCTTCATATAAACCATATCCTTCAAAATAAGTAGAAAATTGCAACTCCTTAAAAACACTTGCCCGAAAGGACATTGACATGCCAATTAACAAATCTACATCATAGATTTTGCCTGTCAAGGGATAACCACAAGTGCGACCATGAGAGAAATTAGGCATTTTTCCCGGATGTAAAGGAGAAGACAAACCCAGATAATTACGAACTACATTACGTAATCCCTCGGGATAAACGTAATTTTCCCATTGATAAAAATAATGAGGATGATAAGAAATATTTTGTTTTTTTTCTTGCCATTTATTTTCGTTAGTGGCAACGCCACCTACCCCTACAATATTTGTATTACTTTTAAAAGTTTGTATAATCTCAAAAAAATAAGTTGGAGAAAGAACGGTATCATCGTCAAGAAAACAAATTACTTGAGAATTTTTATCTCTTTTTTGAATTCCAAAATTTCTTTGCTTTGTTAAACCTCTTTCTGATTCACTTACTTTGTAATAAACCACCTTATCAAAATCATGTTGTGCAATAGCATTTTCCGTATCTTGATTCTTACTCCCATCAATAATTAAAATTTCATCCGGATAAAGGGCCTGCTTCGCAACAGATAGCAATAGTTTTACCACGGCTTGTGGGCGCATGTAAGTACATATA
The DNA here is from genome assembly GCA_964566045.1 of uncultured Flavobacterium sp. Classification (GTDB taxonomy): domain Bacteria; phylum Bacteroidota; class Bacteroidia; order Flavobacteriales; family Flavobacteriaceae; genus Flavobacterium. The sequence goes on along the minus strand of CAZMHK010000002.1, from coordinate 32,988 downwards.
ATTAGACTAAACTTCATTTATTTTATTTTTAAAAATACCATAGATAGTACTAAAATAAGCTTCTCGTTCTAAAAAATTCAGCCATAAATTACGGTTGTCAATTTGCATTTGAATAAAATCTTTTGGTTCAATATCAGTGTGAAAAGCAACCAACTCTTGTATCATGTTTCCCTCAGATACCATCACGCAATGTTTACTCCAATCAATTTGATCATCGAGAGGCAAGCGAATATCCGTGTTTACCACGACGGGAATCCTTCCCATGGCCAACGTTTCATAAAACCTAACCGAAAAATTTCCTGCTCCACGCATGCAAAACGTGTACGGATTAGCAGCAATATTATCAAAAAATTCCTGTCTTGCAATGGCTTTGTCCTGAACTGTTTTTGCACCAGCACTATAATTTTTTCTCAAAATAAAATTAGTTGCTACTTTTTCACTTTTTGATAATTGTTTTAAAAAATGATAACGTTTTGTACTCGAAGGATAAAACCTTTGAAAATCAGCTTGCTCCCGATTTAAAATTATATCTAAATTATTTTTACAATACCCAATTAATTCTTTTAACTGTTTAGTAATTGAATTAGCTGCATGCCCCACAAATCCTATTTGAGGCAACGCAGTTTTAGGAATAGCAACTACTCCTTGATCTTTATTTTGAAAGGGATCATTGATAAAAGACGGCAAAATAAAAGTAGTACTTGGTAACTTAGAATGAAAACCACCGTTTCTAAATACTTGAACAGCCGAGTCTAATGTTAGTCCAAAATCTCCACCAGAATACAGCCAAACTATTTTACGCCTTTTTTGGGCCTCAGAAATAAATTGATTTACATCATTACGGGTACCAAACCGTCGCAAATTTACAGGAACTATTGCTACGTCACACGCTTCAAGAGTTGATACGAACTCATAAAGGGTATGCAAAATACTATTCTCCGTATAACACAAATCAAACAACAACGGAAAAACTTCTTTGCGATTTTCAGGGGTTATAAACAGATGATTGGTATAAATCTTCAGCATTTGTATTATTTGCTTTTCTTAATAAAAATAGTATTGAATGTCAACGTGTTAAAACTCTCCATTTCAATACACTTTTTATTCTCCACATCGTATCGAATAGGTACAAAGTTAAAAGAAAGTAAGAATTCAAATATTTGTTGGTTGGTATGACCAAATTTCAAATTAGACGAGTTTAACTCAATAATAATATATTTTAGACTTTCACGCTTTAGTATTTCTGTTGCTCCTTTTAGAACAAAATATTCATAACCTTCAACATCAACTTTCAAAAAAGTTGGGGCTTTATCTATAAGAATTGTGTCGAGTTTTTTTACCTCAACGGAAACACATCCTAATTCCTGCTCTAAAGCAACAGTATTCATGACTCCCTTATGCTGTGTAAAATTCAAGAGCGATTCCTCTTCACCTATTCCAATATTATGTGCTGTAATTTTTTGGGATAGATTATTTAAGTCTATATTTTTTGTCAATTTTACAAACGTGGATGGTATTGGTTCAAAAGCTATTACAATTGCTTCACATATTCCTGCAGCCAGTAAAGTAAAATGACCCACATTTGCTCCAACATCAATAAACAGCTCATTCGGTTTTAAATGATGCAGCAAAAACATAGAATCTTCGTAATCAAATAGTTTATAATAAATATTGGCCACAATACCTGCATCTCCTTTTTGAGCATAAAACTTCAAACCATCAATCCAATCATATTGTCTTGGTTTAGGATGTAAACTTTGAATACTATTGAATGAAACATATCTAAAAAAAGCTTTCCAGACAGTATCTTTTGTTAATGGATGCTGTTTAAAATCATCCCATCTTTTGAGTAATTTAGTATAGGCGTATTTAATTCTCATGTTGTCCTATTTTTAATTTTTGTGCCCAAAAAATACTTCTTTCCCATTTTTTATTAAAATTACGAACAAAAAGAATACTCTTTAAAATGGGTTCTTTTTTTAGAAGCTTAAAAAAAAGTAAGAGTTTAAAACCTTTTAATTGCTCTAAGGTAAAATGTTTAAAATACACATACAATATAGTTGGTGATGGTTTCGGCTGGAGGTAATCTTGTTCCCATAATTGAGGCAGTGGCGTTCTAAAACCTCCCGATGGTGCTTTGAGATGCGTGATTTTTAAACTGGGAAAATAAATAATATCACAACCTGAATTTCTTAATTGTAGACCAAAATCAGTATCCTCTCCATAACCAAATTCCAATGCCCTATCAAATCGAATGTTTTTTAAGGATGGTGCAGCTACAAAACTATTTCCCGACCCAAAAATACCCGATTGATGAATGGTATTGAATATTTGAGTTTCACCCTGCCGCAAATAAGCAGTAGTTATAGCTTCTAAGCCATAGTTTGTTGCGTTTTGTAACACATCCCGAATCAAATGTTGTCCAAATCGGTTGTCATCATCCCCAAGAAATACCCACTCGCTTTCCACTAGATCTAAAGCTAGATTTCGTGCATTGCAAGCACCCGTTTGATGTGTAAAGACGTGTTTTATAACAAAAGGCCAGTTTTTTTCTTGCAAATATTCTAGTTCTGAAATACTATCAGGAACAGGATTTTGCTCAATCACGATTACGCGTACAGGTAAATGAGATTGGGCAGCCAAATCTAGAAGTACATCATATAAATACACTTTCCTTCCCAAAGTAGGAATGATAACATCAATAGAAGGCAACTCTTGAACATCTTGGGCAGCATCAGTCATTAAGGACTCAAAATTAAGATCCATATCCAAGCGACTTTTAAAAAACAAGGCCTTTAAAAGCGGAAAAAAAGCGAATCGTTTTTCATAAACCAACATCATAAAAAATAAAAAGAACACCCATTGCTTTTTAAAATGCTGACTCACAAACTTAAAAGCTGCAAAGGTACTAATAGGCTTTTCATGAATTACATCTTGATTATCAAACAATAATTGTGGTGCAGCATAACAAAACAGGCCTTTGATCATTCCTGTTTTTGCAATAGAACACAAAAAATAATCCAGATTCACATCGGGTTTAAGCTGTGCTTTATAGCGCTCTAGTACCGAGGCGTGTATCACTCCCACGGTTGAACTCATGCACCAAGTTGGGTAGGTAACAGTGTGATTGACTTTTATAAAGGGAGATTGCTCTATATAACCTACTACATTTTGAAAAGGCAAATCTGCTGCTCCTTTGTAACTCAATATGACATTTTTATGCTTTGAAAGCGCATCTAAAGCTGTTAGATTCAGTTTTTTCCTCACGTTTTCATGACACCAAACTATTTTTGCATTTGGATTTTTACTAGCAATAAGAAATAATGTGTGCGCAATATTGCTTCTATTTAACTTTGAAAAAAACAAAGGCGAAACTCCATCAACGGCAGTAACTTTACTATCTCTATGATATACTATAATCACTTCTTAAGAATTGATTTATAAAATTGAATATTCTCTACTACAATCTTTTCGATATCAAAATGTTCTTGTACATATAGGCTAGCATTTTTACCCATTTCAATACCAAGTTGCGGTTGCTCTAAAACAGTAAGAATACGATTTGCAAATTGTTGATGATCTGCAGGATGCACTAAAAAACCACTATCAGCATCCACGATCAATTCTTGCGCCCAACCAATATTGGTATTTACCACAGGTTTCTGCAAAGCCATAGACTCAATTGTCACCATTCCTAAGGTCTCTGCATAGCTAGGAAAAATACATACTTGTGCTTGTTTTATATGTTTCTGGATTTCTTGATACGGTATTTTCCCTAAGTACGTTACATTTTTTACGTCTTCACTGTCAAAACTTTGCTGTAGTAACTCCCAAGTAGAGGTTGCTCCCGTTGCTATATCAGATGCATCTCCGCCTATCAAAACCAGTTTGGCCTCTGGGAATTTCGTACGCACGATATTGAAAATAGCAGGCAATTCCAGAACTCCTTTTTTTCTAATAATAGTGCCTATGTACAATAACAATCCGTTCTCAAATTGTGTTGGATTTGGATTCTGAAAATCTTCTAATGCCAATCCATAATGAATGGTTTTTACAGTTTTGTTTTTAATTCCAAATAATTCTTTAGACACTCTTCCAGCGTAAGCTGTGGGAGCTATAAACGCCTTGGCTTTTTTAAAAGCTTGCTTTTCGAACCAAAAATTTTTCCATTTTTGTTTGCGCTTTTCAAGACGACAAAAATAGGTATCACTACCATGAAAACGAATTACCAATGGCGCTTTTAGTTTCATAAAAGCAGTAATCCCTGTCCAATCAGGTGCTTCAAGAAGATCAATCTTTTTGGTGATTATCAAATCATTTACATAATCCTGAATGTATTTTCTATGCAGGTACCAGCCTAGAAATCGATATTTTTTTGATTTTAAAATATGTATCGCTACTCCATCTTCGTCAAGTTGAGCATTTTCCGCCTGACCATATACAATAACCGTTACCTTAATCTTTTCTTTAGCTAAAGCTACTACCAAGTTTTTAATACTTGTGCCAATGCCCGCAGCGTGAGCCACTTGCTTATGAGGATATTCTGGCGTAAGAAAAGCAATGTGCATAAGGTATGGATTACAAGTTTATTGGCCAGTGTATTATTCTAACCCATCGACGTTTTATTCTGCTCTATTTAATTTTGTGTTCTTTACTGTTAAAAAAATCCGTAATTACAACTGAGGTAAACTTTCTAGCTCCTGCATCATTCAAATGCCCGCAAGAAGAAAAATATTGATCTCCAATCACCACATTTTCATAATTATGAATTTCAGGATATAATTTCTTTACTTTTTCAAAATAATTCATGCCTTTGGTATTGCTACACATAGGCGTCATGATAGCAATAAAGTTAATGCTATTCTCTTTACAAAGCTGTTTTATTTCTTCAAAGTATTTGTTTTGCAAAGACTTTAAGTTGGTCAAATCATTCTTCATATTTGCCTTTGGATTTTTGTACAAAGGATAATACCCCGAATTATCTAGTAAAGTCGTAGGCTTTTGTTGCACTACATTAAATAACTCTCTAAAACCTATTTTTGCATCAAATGCTACGTACCTGTAAAACGGTACATAATACATGGATGCAAAATCAGTTTCATTCGAAAAATGATTTGCTATAGTTTGAGATTGATGCAAAAATGGTAGAAAATGTGATGAAACTCCCTCGTCACGCTTTTCATTGGAGAGATTCAAATCAGCTTCTAAAACTACATTTTTTATAACATACTTTTTTTCAATCATTAATTTTAATAGCAAGGATGCTTCAAAAAGATGTCCACCACTCATTCCGTAATTAAAAGCACGCAACCCTTTTTGTTCAAACAATGGAGTTACAAAATGATTATTGGCTCTTGAGGATCCTAAAATAACCACATCAAATTTTTGAGCTTTTGAGTTATAAACCTGTTCTATCTTTCCTCTTGTGGAGGATTGCAAATAAACAGAGGTGTACAAAACATCCAGGATCACTACTAACAAAAGGAGTATCAAGAGTGTTTTACCAATAAAAATTAAAAACTGCTTCATTATTCGTTTTTTCGAGGTTGAATTTGAGGTTTTCTTATCTTATTTATTTTTAAAACTGAAAATAAATAAATTCTTTATAATCCGCGTAAGTGCCTAATGCTACAATAGCAACTAGACAAATACTCAGCCTTAAATAACTGTACTTTCCAGAAATAGGTTCTACTTGCTGACGGTTTTTCCACTCTACAAGAACAAAAGCTAATATCAGAAGTAAAATTTCATAGTTGTACCTTTGATTCTCTAAATACTGTATTTCAAAAATACGATTCGAAAACATTCGTATGATGTACTCATAGGCAGCCTCAATAGATTTGGACCTAAAAAATATCCAAGCCAAACAGGTTAAAGCAAAAGTAGTCAGCATGCTAAGGAATACTTTAATACCGCTAAAATTCCAATTTAAACCAACCGTTTCCATATTCGAACGGTTTCGATTTAAAATCAATAATGGCAAAAAGTACAAGGCATTGATAAAACCCCAAGCAACAAAAGTCCAATTGGCTCCATGCCAAAAACCACTAACCAAGAAAATTATAAAAGTATTTCTAATTTTCATACCCATACCTCCTGAGCTACCTCCTAGCGGAATATACAAATAATCTTTGAACCAAGAAGAAAGCGAAATGTGCCAACGCCTCCAAAACTCAGCTATATCTCTTGAAAAATAGGGGTAATTAAAATTCCGTAACAAATCAATCCCAAACAATTTTGACATTCCCAATGCCATATCAGAGTAGCCCGAAAAGTCACCGTAAATTTGGAACGCAAAATACACAGCACCCAACACGAGCGATAAGGTATTCATAGACGGGTAATTATCAAAAATAGCATTCGCATAAGTTGCACAAGTATCAGCAATGACCACTTTTTTGACTAATCCCCAAACGAACTGAAATACTCCTTCTTTAGCTTTTTGATAATCAAAACTGCGCTTTACTTTTACTTGTGGTAATAAATGCGTCGCTCTCTCTATAGGACCAGCCACAAGTAAAGGGAAGTAACTCACAAACAACGAATAATCTACAAAATTATATTCGGCTTTGATGCGCTTGTAATAAATATCAATCACGTAAGATAAGCCGTGAAAGGTGTAAAAAGAAATTCCTACCGGCAACACCACATGGAGTAACAATGGACTGGTTTTAAAACCAAAACCATTTAGCAATTGAGAAAACGAATCAGCAAAGAAATTGTAATATTTAAATACTCCTAAAAATCCTAAATTGATGCCTATACTGAGCCAAAACCAAAATTTGCGCGCCGTTTTACTACTGCTTTTTTCTATTTGAATCCCCGTGTAATAATCTAAAAATGTAGAGAAAATTAACAAAAACAAAAAACGCCAGTCCCAACACGAATAAAAATAATAACTCGCTACAATAAGAAGTGCATTTTGATAGGACTTGTTTTTATTACAAACAAACCAATACAAGATAAAAACAATGGGCAAAAATACCGCAAAGGCAAGTGAATTGAAAAACATATTAGTTTTTTAAAATAGTTTCTATGGTATCCCAAATAGTTTTTGACGCAATTGATGGATGATTTGACGCAACAATTTCAAACCATTTTTTCCCTACTGAAACATTGGATACTTTTTGTTCTAAAATTTGTTCAACCAAGAATTCTAAATCTTTTTTATGGGTACAAAAAACGGCAGCATCTGGGCTGGGCATACTCCTAAAGTGCACATAGTTATAGTTTTGACCTATATCCCGAATGCCTTTTTTCAATTGAGGTTGCTCGTAATTAAAATACAAACAGGATTTGTTGTGCAAAACAAAATCAAAAACAGTTGAGGAACACACATTGGCCACAAATTCTGAATGTTCACAGACATTATATAACAAGCCTAAATCAGCTTTTGTGGGTAAAATTTCATTCCATTGAGTTCCTTTGGAGGTCCACAAAGGATCTATCACAGTAATAACATCTTGGTATTGCTGTATTATTTTTTCATATCTCGTGGTAGTATCTACGGGGCATTTCCTGTAAATTATTCCTAGATCATGTCCTTTAACATTTAAACTTCGTACGGCTTGCGCCAAATCCTCTAAATAAAACTGATCCAGTGGTGAGGTAGTTTCATCATCGCCCGAAAAACAAATGTACTTTTTATGATAATCCAAATTATGTTGGTTACAAAAATCCATTCTGCTTTGTGCCAAACTCGTATCAAAATGAGGTTCAAACTGTGGAGTTCCAGTTACAAAAACTTGATTTTCTTTGATAAACGGATAGTAAGTCAGCACCTCTTTTTTCATCAAATCACTCCATACACAATAGAAATCTGTTTCTATGAGTTGCATCGCCTTTGGAACATTATCCCAAGAATAGACAAAACCTACTGTAGGAATTCCTAAATCTTGGGCAGCAAGCAATGCGCTTATAGATTGTGTGGCACGCTGTGTGGTACAAAAAACAAGATCTGGTTTATGGGCTTGCAGCTGGGCTTTGCAATACTGGTATTTTTTTGTGGAACGTTCTAAACTATTGATTCGTTTTCTAATGCGAATTATACCTACCTCCGAGGAGTTCAAGCCAATGAGTATTTGGGTAAAAACACTCTTTAAAATATTTTTGATTCCTTTGTAACTAAAGGGAAATTTATAGGTGGCGTAAACGGGGTCTTTGAATTTTTTTTGAGATACATTCAGTTCAACATGCTTTCTAGCTCGAGTGTACAAAGGAGTTAATGGATGTATTTTATGATTTTTTAGTGGTAATTCCTCATAGCCCAATTCTTTTTCAAGTGAAAATACCGTGTTATTCCAGTACACAATGGTATTCCCGCGTTCCTCTCCCAATTCCTTAAACTGAGTAAATGCAAAATTGCGCAACCCTACTCCATCTGGAAAAAAAACAAAAACTTTTTTATTCATGTTACCCATTTACTTCAAAAATTCAAACTTTAAAATGTGCTTTGGTAAACGCATGCATACCTAAAACACGATTTAAAAACAAAACTATTTATCCTTTTTTATTCTTCAATTTATCTCTTTGCACTTGTTCAATTGGCAAAATATCCGTTGCCTTCGTTGACAACGCTTGGTAAACTGCTTTTAAATCTCGTGTCAACTTGCGCATACCCATAGGCTCAAGAGAGGCAGCATGATCAGTGCCTTTCCAAGTTCTATCCAAAGTATAATGGCGTTCAATAATAGAGGCACCTAAGGTATAGGCCGCTACATCTACAGCAATGCCTAAATGATGACCTGAAAAACCAATTTGTTTTACAACTTCACCATATTTACTTTGCAAAGCGTTAATTTCTAACAAACAAACACTGTCAAATGGAACCGGGTATCCTGAAGTACAATTGTATAAAACCAAATCTTGATTGCGTTCTTTTTTCACGAAAAAGTCAACAATGTCTTTCGTTTCATCTTGCGTTGTCATTCCGGTCGAAATATGAATTTCCCCTTTGTAATGGTCGCATAACCATTCAAGCATTGCATAATTATTATTACATGCCGATGGAATTTTTATGAATTCAGGTTTTAAAGAGGCTATTTCTTGAGCTGATGTTACATCCCAAACTGATGTAGAATATACTAATCCAACTGATTCACAATATTCTTTTAACTCAGCATGTTGTTCCAATGTGAATTCTAGAAATTCTCGGTGCGCTCCATAGGTATCGCCATACGAATTGTCTCTATTGGGATGAGGCGAATTGTACTGCTCTGCAGTAAGTAACTCTTTGTTGTTGCGTTTTTGAAATTTTACGGCATCTACATTACAAAAAATCTTTGCAATATGAATCAATTCCTTTGCAATAACCATATCTCCTTTATGATTACATCCTATTTCAGCTATTACATAAGGTGCTTTGTATGCCTTCATTTTTTTAAATTTTAGTAAGCAAAGAAAATTATTTTTTTCCTAAAAACGATTACTTTGCAGTATTAATATTTGACTAAAACAACAGCTCAACACTATTGCTTTCGCAACATACATTGAACCTGACAAAAACATTCGGCTTTACAAATGCCATCTCATTATTTGTATTTCTTTTCTTATTGTAGCATAATGTAGTTTAAGTAGATGCTTATTTTTAAGAGTAGCGCAGGTTGTATTTCATGATGCGCTCACACACTTCCCTAATGGCGCCTTGAGCAGATGCTTGGGTCAAAACATAATCCGCATGTTGTTTTACAATTTCAGTTCCATTAGCGGGACAAAAAGACCAACCTACACTGCAAATGTTGGCCAAATCATTCACATCATCACCTACATACGCTACTTGTGAGTAAGAAGCTCCCTCATTTTTTAAAAATTGTTCCAGAAATGAATATTTGTCTTTGACTCCCATAAAACAATGTTCTATCTGCAATTTTTTCATGCGGGTTTTTACCAATTCAGAGTTTTCAGAGGTCATAATTATAACTTCTACTTGATTTTGTCTGATTATTTCAAGTCCCATTCCATCACGCATGTCAAAATACTTCATCAATTCCCCATCAGCTCCATAATATACACCACCATTCGTAAAAACACCATCAACATCCAGAACCAAATAGGATATTTTATCATGCATTTTACTTTTTTGTAAACGTTGCGCCAACAAGTGTGTAACAATTTCCCAATCTGCAGTTGAATCTATTTCCGTGTAAGACTCTTCATCCATCTCTACAAGTCCTATGTTACCACTTATTCTGTTTTTTGAATGTGCAAAAGCGGCTTTGGTAGTGGCATATACGGCACCGTTTTCAACCAAAAGTCCTTCAAAATCTTGGCGTCTAGGTCTGTTGTAGATGTCATAATTTTGTGGTTTACCCGATGCATCCCAAATAAAACGGTGTGTTTTAACCACTGTAAGTGCTGCATCATAAGCTTCCTGCTCTACTTTGGCTAAAACGGTATTAATTGATGCTCGTTGGGTTAAAGGTGACGTAGCCTGAAGCAAGCACAAAACATCATAATCATGAGCTATAAGCTTAGTAAACTCATTCATAACACTTTCGGTTGAGGCGGTGTCCGTTGCATTCTCATCACTTCGCATAAGTACTTTTACTTTTGAACTCCAATGATATTCTTTTTCTATGTAATGGATGATTTCTGTATCATCTGTAAACACATATATTTCATCTAAATTTGAAAAAATAGCTTCACTCAAAACCCAAGAAAACAAGGGTCTCCCCAACATTTTTTTCTTATTTTTTCCTGGTATTCCTTTAGAGTTTTTGCGTAGCGGAATCAAACCTATTTTTTTCATTTCAGGTAATTTTTATTTTGTATAAAGGTACTTATTTCATTTGTAAAAACTTGGGCGGCTTTTTGCTGCAAATGGGATTCGTCATGAAAACTAGCTTCGTTTTGATAAATCATATTCAAGGTATTGTAAACCATAACATCATGTGCAGGCACCATTTTTAAAAACCGTTTGTAAAATTGTTTGTCGAATGCTCCATAACTGGGAGGAAAAACATAAACTAATTGTATCTTATTTTTCAAACACAATTGTTGTAACGCCTTAAAAGCAATTATTTTTTCTGTATTTTCTAAAGATCTATCGTACAATTGAACCGAATTTTTTTTACCAATAAAAGAAGCTTTTCTGTTATAAAAAGGCATGGAACCCCAAGCATCAATTTTTCCATCAAGCGGAATAGCTACTTTTGATACCGAAAAATTGGATCTATTGAGACGCGCCAAACAAAAAACCCACGAAAGCACATTTTTTTCTTTTTGACGGATCAACTCTTGTGTGATATAATTGTATTTAGCTAGTGGATACAAACGATCAAAACGAAAATTAAGTGTTTTTTCATTTACAAATTCATGCGGATTATCAATGGTTAAGACAACCATTTTTGGTTTTTTATTATATTTCAATACTGATTTTAATACAAAATAATGAAACCTAACATCTGATCCGGGATAGGAAAGATTGTATGTACTGTGCCTTGTTTTACTTTCTATTTGTCCTGCCAAAATATTATTAGCACCTCTAGAAGACCCTAAAATCAATATCTCTTTGTTCATCTTTCCTTGTAATACTTGTTCTAAACGCGTGTCGTACTCCAGTGTAGGCGCATGATGCAAGAAAAAATAAAACATCTTATCCACCACAAAAAAAGTAGCTAAAAAAAGGACACTATGGAGGATAAAACGCCGCATATTAAAATTGAAAATAGATGAATTGTTGTTCTACAGGACTACTAAACACGAAAATGAGAATTAAAATAAAACTTATAAAAAACCATCTAGTTGGTCTGTTTCCTTGTAAATTAAAGTTTTCTAATGCAAATGCATTTCTACGACCAAACCATTCTACAGTGATACAAAATAAAATCAGGACTAAGACATTTGTTGGACGTACACTGGGTATTGTAAACAACGAAATTGAAAAAATACCCGAAATATAATCAAGAGCAGCAGACAAAGAATTGGCTCTAAAAAAAACCCACGCAAGAGTTGCCATTAAAAAAGTAGTACCCATTTGAAAAACCTCTTTACCACTAGGCCATGTATTAGAAAAAGCTACTATCTCCATATGCTTTCTATTTTTATGCGCCAGCAACAAAGGCACAAAATACAAGGCATGCAAAAGCCCCCAAACTATAAAAGTCCAATTGGCTCCATGCCAAAAACCGCTCAATAAAAAAATGATACAAACATTTCGGATTTTTAAAAAACGAGAGCCTGCACTACCTCCCAGTGGGATGTACACATAATCTTTGAACCAAGAGGATAATGAAATGTGCCAACGACGCCAAAACTCCGCAATATCTCTGGAAAAATAGGGAAATGAAAAATTTTGAAGCAACTCTATTCCAAAAAGTTTTGAGGTTCCTAATGCAATATCTGAGTAACCACTAAAGTCGCCATAAATTTGGAACGCAAAAAATAAAGCTCCCATAAATAAAGTACTTCCGGATTCTTGTGGTGCATCATTAAAAATTGCATTGGCGTAAAGCGCACATTGATCAGCAATCACAATTTTTTTAAACAATCCCCACACTATTTGGTACAATCCATTTACTGCTTGCTGGTATGAAAATGTTCTGTTTTTTTTGAGTTGGGGTAATAAATGGGTGGCTCGCTCAATAGGCCCAGCAACCAAAAGGGGAAAATATGAGACAAACAAAGCGTATGCTATAGGGTCTTGCTCTGGAACCAGTCGTTTTTTATAAACATCAATCACGTAAGACAGTCCGTGAAAAGTGTAAAATGAAATTCCAACTGGTAAAATAATTTCCAACACGTACAAATCAATATCCCAACCCAACACCTGCAGTGCTGACTGCATAGAAACTGCAAAAAAGTTATAATATTTAAAAATTCCAAGGAAAGAAATGTTAATCCCGATGCTTGTCCAGAACCATATCTTTCGGACTTGTTCTGATTTTGAATTTTGCATTTTTAACGCCGATACATAATCTAAAGCAGTTGAAAACAACAACAATCCAAGAAACCGCACATCCCAACAGGAATAAAAATAGTAACTACACAACAACAAAAAAATATTTTGAGCCTTGCTTGATTTACCCAAAACATACCAATACACCACAAAAACTATGGGTACAAATAAGGCGTACATGAGGGTGTTAAAAAGCATATTAGTAAGGCATATTTTTTAATTTTTGAATTGATTTAAGCCTTTTCTTTTGAATAGGAGATCTGTATTTTAAGGTATCAAATAAAGTAAATATCGTGTGTCCTACAGCGCGCCAATACAATTTAAAAAAAACAAAATCAGTACAAGCATAACGCTTGAAATTATGAAAAAGCAAGCGCGCTATTACAGGCAAAGGGTTAGGATAATAGACCAGATAGAGTTTGAAACTATTGCGTAACTGTCGTTCAAATCGGAAGTAATTCTTGCCTTGCAATTTTCTTTTTTCGATGTCAATTCTATGATTGACTACAATATCATGTGCAAAAAATATAGAATAGCCCGTATCCAGAACCTCAAAAGCCACGCAAGGTTCCTCCCCATAAATATCGATCCACGTAGGGAACCCATTGGTAATGGCGTATACTTTTTTGGCTATAGCAAAACCACAACCTACAAAATCATTCGTATAAAAAGATGTTTTATTTTTTGCTTGAAGCAAAGCTAAATCATCTGTTGGGTAAACTCCTTTAACTTCCTGAAAAGCCAATATTCCCAGTTGAGGATTAGTCTCAAAATGCTGTTGTACCTTTGGGATAAAATCAGCACTAATAGGATGTGCATCATCATCAAGACCAATAAATATAGTACCCACCGCTTTTTGATACAAAATAGCTCTTGCCGGAGAAGCACTAATACTATGATCCCAAACGGTCCATTTGACCCAACCAAATTCTGTAACCAATTCCTGCGTAGCCACACACCCATCAATAAATACTAAAACTTCATGCTTATCAATTGTCACAAGATTTTGCAACCGTGATAGCGTATACCGCAATTCATCGGGTCGGTTTTTAGTAACAATTAAAAAAGAGATATCCATAATGTAGTAAAGCTAAACCGTAATTGAGTCGTACAAATGTACTATTTGTGATTGCAATACTGCTCTATCATAGTTTTTAGTACAAAAGGCAACATTGTATCCTTGTGCTTCTTCCCTGAGGGTAGTGTGCTGCAAAGCAGTTGTTATATGATGCGCAATCTCCGTAACATCCAACGGATTGGCAATTAAAAGCCCATTTCTTTGATGTTCGATAATTTCAGAGGTAGCTCCGCCAGGATTAGACTGAATAGGAAAAGCCCCCATACCCATAGCTTCCAGTAAACTATTGGGCATACCATCTGACAGGCTGCTACCAAGGTACAATATGCTACGCCCCATTTGTTTCAACAGAATTTCATTTGGGACAAATTGATTCCTGAGTTGTATTTCAAGGTCGTAGTTTTGGAGTTTTTTTGAATTTTTAAAAAAAGCCTTGACCACTGCATCAGCACTAAAAACAATAATTTTTTTATCCGAAAGCAATACAGGATCAACTAGTTCTAGTGCTTTCCCTATTTCTAGTGCTTTCCCTACCTCATCATCATATCCTTTTATAATAATGCAGTTTCTTTTGTGCCAAGGCAGTATCTCTCTTTTGGGATATGCAATTCCACCATTTCCTGGATAGACTCCTAGAAAAATATTTTGAAATTGATTTTGTAGTGCAAGCTTGTAATCTCTATGACAATCAGTTAATAAATAATCCACTCGTTTTAAAAAGCGATGTACGTTTTGTGATGACAGTCCCATTTCTTTATGATAAAACAAATCACTCCCCCAGGAACTATAAATCAAAGGGATATTGGAATATTCTTCCATTACTTCCAGAATGGGCATACCGGCAAGTTGCATTTCAAAACACTGCACTACATCAGGTTTTATTTGCTGCAACTGTTTTTCAAAAACTTCAGCAAGCTTGCGTTCGTTAATTTTTTGAATTTGGCTATACCCTTTCGGGAATCGAGACTTGATGAAGTGTCTAAACGGAAAATCCCACCTCAACTTCCAACCCTTAATTTGGTGTACCCATTGAATTTTCTCAACTATACCTCCGCCATCAGTACTATCAAACCAAAATACGTCATGCCCACTATCTTTCAATTGGTTCACCCATTGAAAAAAATGATGATTAGGAATGGCTACCATGAGTATTTTCATGAGGTAAATTTAAATCCGTTATTTATAAAACAAATAAAAATTGGAGCATCTTAGTATTGCTTACTCCAACGTTTGTTTAAGGAATAAAAATACATTTTTACCACATGCCAATTCGATTTTAACTGCAAAATATTTTTCAGGAAGCATATGAATCCTTTTCTAAATTGACCCTCCATGTTGTAACTCGTCATCCGATTCACTTTTAGGCGACTCAAACTGTTTGCTATGTTTTTTTGATGTGACGCAAAAGAGTGATCCTGTACCATACATTCTAAAATCCCTATGTTAACCTCAAGAAGTGAACTACTTGTGGCAATTATGGGTGACGAAACTCCAATACCAAGCCTGTACATGGCAGTATAATCTTGTATAAAGTGCAGTTTACTTCCGTTTCTTAAAATCCATAAGTAAGTAGGCCAATCGCCGTATGGAAATTGCAAGATCCATTGAGGTAATGGATCAAATTGTAAATAATTCCGAAACAGCACTGTAGCAGAAGTAATTAAATTATCATACACCAGATCCTCAAATGTAAACTCCATTTTATTGCGTAGTTTTTTAACTTGCTCTACATCTCCATTGGGATGCAGTAACTCATAATTAGTAGCAACAATCGAAAAATCTGGATTTGCTTCAAGAAAATCAACTTGTTTTTGCAATTTGAAAGCATCAGTCCAATAATCATCCCCATCACAAATTGCAATGTAAGTACCATCACAGGCTGCAACAGTTCGCATATAATTAGCAATTAATCCTTGGTTATAACCTAAATTGGGTAAAAGTTTAATAGTTTGAGGAAACTTTTTTGCGTAGTGCTCACAAATTTCTCGAGTATTATCAGTGCTGCAATCCTCTCCAAGTACTAGCTGGTAGGTGAAATTTGTTTTTTGCATCAATACACTTTCAATAGTCTGCTCTATAAAAGCTTCTTGATTGTAGATGAGCATAAAAATACTGACGGTATAAGCTGTCATTACTTGGCTGATTTTAAAATAGAAAAACCAAAAAATGTTTTGCAAAAAGCATTTAGCACAAATCTTTTATTAGTTAATTTACTGGCTAAATTATCATGCTCTCTTACAAATTTACAATACTGAAACTGATATAAGTCGCTGTATTTCTTGGCTATATATGATCTGGAAGCCAATTTCATTTCAGGTGTAAACTTTTTGATCATTGAATTTTTTGAAACACGGTATTGAAATGTAATCGAATCCATAAAATAGAACTGTGCCTGAATAGTTCCAAAAGCCAACCATAAATCCCAATCTTCGAGTCCATCATAAGGTAAATTCTCTTCATAACCGCCTACTTGCTCCCATGTTGATTTTCTAAATATAGCGCAAGCATCAATGTAATTATCCAAAAGCATTTTCTCAATATTATAGGCACCAATGTTCCAAACACCCGTTTTTTCACCAATAAACAAAGCATTTCCATGAACCACATCGATATCGTTTTGTGCTTCTAGTATTCCAACTGCATTTTTTGCAAAATCTGGCATCACTAAATTGTCTGAATCTAAAGGCAATATGTATTTGCCTTGCGCTCTTGTAATTCCATAATTTCTAGTTTTACCCAAACCCTCGTTGGGTTTTGAAAAATAGTGAAATCTACTATCGTTCTTAACCCATTGCAAAGCAATATCTTCTGTATTATCTGTGGATCCATCATTCACAATTATTGCTTCCCAATTTTGAAAATCCTGGGCAAAGACAGATTGCAACGTTTCCTCTAAAGTAACTTCTGCATTATAACAAGGAATAATGATACTTAATAATGGTTCCATGCAGTTACACTATTTTTTTTGATTAAAACATAATCTATTGAAGCAAATTTAATCACTTAAAGCTTAAATTTAATTTATCTCTTATAAATTTAAAATTTGTTCTTTAATAGCAATACTTTCTTTTCAATCAAATGCCAAGAAAGAAATCCCAAAATAATTGAAATCAAAAGCGACAACGCCATTAAAGAATATACTTTGGGTTTATAGAGATGCACCAAAACCTGCTGCACCGGAAAGCTATATATATAAATCCCATACGATAAGTCTCCATATTTACCAAATGTACTAAAAAAACGAAGAGGAATAAATCCCAACGATAAAACCACAACCGGAAAAACGATATGTTTTACAATGCTATAAACCTCAAAGTAAATAGCTAAAAGTAGTATTACAACACTAATAAACAGTATCAAAACATAAACCTTTTTTTCAAATTGAATAGAAGCCAGCAAACTCCCCATGACAAAAAAAGTTCCTAAATTAAAAGAATCATATCCTTGTAGGTATAACAATTGCATCCCTGCCACCCATTCTATAAAAAAATTATAAACAACATATAGTAGCACCATTACAACCGCAAGTAACACTGAAATTAATTTTTGATGCGCTCGAAAATAAAATAATAGTGCAATCAATACATACAAACTAAACTCATATTGTATGGTCCAAAGTGACCCATTGATAGCGTGGTAAGAATTAGTATCAAAAACACCTTTTACTGTAGATTGAAAACCGTACAACGCCATGTTTCTTGGAACATAGGTGTAATAATCCCATTGTGTAAAAATAGTAAATCCTTTAACGTGAAGGAACGGAAGCAAGAGCAGTGTAACGCATAATACGCCAAGCAAACCGGGAAAAATGCGCAGAATTCTGTTCTTAAAATAGGTTTTTAAACTACTAGCCCGCTGCAAACTTGTAAAAATAAAATACCCGCTTATGACAAAAAAACCACTTAAACCTATTTGAGAAAAAGACAGTTGTCCCACTGTAATTTGCCACATCCATTCTGCTGATTCTGGCGTTCCTGACAAAGCATAGGAGTGCGTTATGACTACAAATGAGGCAAAAAGAAATCGTAGAAAATCAAAATTATTTACGTTTGCTTTCAATTCACTCCATTTTTTTAGGTTTATTACTCCAGAACCGCAGTAAAAAAAACAACTTCAAAAAAGTGTACTTTACATTTATAAAAAAAGAGGTGACACTGGACCACAAATTTCCCAAGAAACTTTTAAAAATCAATTTAAATGTAACATCCTCGCCCCACAATTGATAATTCCCAACCACATCATTTCGGAATCTAAAAAACAACTGTTTGGGTGTTCGTTTGATTTCATAGGCAAAAACAACAGGAGCAAACTCAATTTCATAGCCTGCTTTCAAAACCCGTTTGGTCCATTCCTTATCCTCAAAAGTAGCTACATCTTCTCTAAAAGGATGTTTTTCCCAGACCGCTTTGCTAAAAGCTGAACCCGCAAAAATTAATCCCGACTTATTAGGATCAACCGAGGCAGAGATGGCGTTGATATAATTTGTATAATCATTGGGTTGATGCAAACATCTTACTCCTGCTAAATTAGGATTTTGGTCAAATTGATTTTGAATGACCTTAAAAAAATCAGGACTTACGGGATAGGAATGTGCACTAAAAATAACAATGATATCATTTTTAGCTTCATAAGCACATACATTGGCACTCCCGCCAAAACTAAAATTGGTAATTGTTACAAATCGAGCTCCAAAATGCGCCGCCACTTTTTCACTATCATCAGTCGAGAGATTATCTACTACAATAATTTCATTAATATCTGTAGCATAACGATTTGTTAAGTTTTTTAACAAAAAAGACAAAGCAGGAGCTTGATTTTTATTTCTAATGACTACTGATATGTTCATGTCTTTTTTGATTTTAAGATCAATTTTGTTAACCAGCGGTAGGGTTGTAAAATTAATTTTCCAATTTTATATTCTTGACTGTTTTTATAGGTATCATGACCTGTACGTTGAACTCTTAATTCAAAGAATAGCACTTCCATACAATTCTCAAAATTACGGATGTACAACTCTTTATGCTTGATAAATAAAAATTGTTTCACCTCTTCTGCATGATGTTGGATTGTATTAGTCAGCATTGACTTCTTAGCCTTTCGGTAATAAAATAAAAATTCAGGAATTATTTTGTACGTCCATCCTTGTTTGGTACAACTTAGCCAAAAGTCCCAATCTTCAAATCCTCTTTTCATTGTTTCATCATATCCGCCTACTTGTTCCCAGCACATTTTTCTGAACAAAGAAGTGGCTACTAATTGATTGACAAACAGTAACGAAGTTACATTATCTCCAATTGGTTTCAATTGATTAACAATGTTATTTGTAGTACCCGAGAAAAAAGCACTATAGCAACTTACAATTCCTAATGCTGGGTGATCCCTCAAAACGGAAACTGTTTTGTTTAAATAGTCTGAATGCAATACATCATCAGCATCTAGCGGTAAAATAAATTCTCCCTTGCTATGTTTTATTCCAGTATTACGAGTACTAGACAAACCCGCATTGTCTTGATATACATACTTAAACCGGGGGTCTTTAGCACACCATTCTTGTGCAACAATTGCTGTATTATCAGGACTACCATCATTAACAATAATACACTCCCAATTGATATAAGTTTGATCTAAAACGGATTGTAAAGAGTCACATAAAAAATGAGCTTGATGGTAGCTTGGGACAATTATGGATACTAATAGACTCATCTGGATACTATTTTTTTTAAAAACCGAAATGGAGCAAGTACTAGTAACCCTATTTGAAACTCTCTAGATTCTTTAGCATTAAGCAAACTGTTTCGCAAAATTGAATTCTGAAGTAACAATTCACTTGCAAAAAAATCAAAATGAGTATGATACAATTCTTTATGCTTATTAAAAATGTACATGCGTAACTCATAATCATGATGTACCACAGCTTTTCGATCCCTTGAAGATTGCTTAATTCTGTAATGAGACAATATTTCGGGAATAATGTGCATACGCCAATTATTTTTAGTGATGGCAATCCAAAACTCCCAATCTTCATAGCCTGCGTTCATGTTTACATCAAATCCACCTACAGCTTGCCAACATTCTTTTCTAAACATGGCGTTAGCTCTACCATTGTTTATCACCATAAAATCAGTAACACCTCCACCTAAAGGTCTTACAATAGAGATCTTTTTTTTCTCAGAAAAAGTCCAACAGTGGGAACTAACTACTCCAATAGTAGTATCGGTATCTAAAATCTGTATGGCTTTTTCAATAAAAGTAGGTTCGTAATAATCATCGGCATCAAGATTAACAATATAGTCTGTTTGCGCTAAACTAATAGCATAATTTCTCGCAACACTAACACCTTGATTTTCTTGGTAAACAAGGTAAACCAATGGATTATTAATTGTAGCTAATTCTTTTTTTGTCTCTGCCTGTGAACCATCATCAACAATAATTATCTTTTCTGGCAAAACTGTTTGATTGTATATAGATTCTAATGCTTCCATAATGTATGCCCCGTCATTATAACAGGGTATGATTACGGTAACATTACTAGATGGTTTCATTATAAATTCAAGGATGTCTTAGTGAATACAAAAATGGGAAAAGTTTTTGCCTAAGCCTAATTATAGGCATGTATTTCAAACTGTATTTAGAAAATAAAATTGTTGGATTCCTTATTAGATAACACATCCAATAAATGGTTTCCTCTCCTATTGTCTTATTTTCCCGATAACGAATGATCCAATAGTATTTAAAAATTGAATCAATAATACAAAATGCTATTTTATTTTTTAAACACCAGCGCACTAGTTCTTCATATAAAACAGGATTGTATTTGGTATACAAATCCTTTTTATCAAAAATATTTTGCTCGTGAATACCTCTTTTTGCAACTAATGTAGAAATATTGCTAGCTTCTAGTTTACATGACAAAGATAATCTAAAGATAAAATCAGAGTCCTCAGCCACCACTAAAGCTTCATTAAAAAAACCAACATCATCAAAAACTTTCCTTTTAACTGTAAGCCCATTCAAATGTAGATAGCCATATTTACATGAAATTAAAGCTTCGAAAAGTTGATCAGCAGGTACTGTTTGAGTTAACGTATTGTCCTTTAAAAAATTTACTTCTCCCGCTACTATAGTTCTATAGAATTCATATCCTACTGCATTGTAAACTCCATGAATTGTAGAATCTTTACTAAGAATTTCTTGGTCTTGACTGAAACGATTATCAAGATAAAAATCATCGGCATCTAGAAAGGCAATATAATTTCCGGTCGCTCTTTGTATTCCTAAATTTCTGCTGGCAGACCTACCTAAATTTTTCCCTTTGTCATGTTGAAAAACTTTAACTCGGGAATCCTTTTTTTGTAAATTCAGTGCAAGTTTCAAAGTCTCGTCGGTACTTCCGTCATCAACAATAAGTACTTCAACTACTGCTGTTTGCTGCAAAGCCGAAAAAACAGCCTTGGATAGATAAGCAGCAACGTTGTAAGCTGGTATAACTACTGAAACCGTGAAATTCATTTTGGGATTTTCAAGCAAATTAAGTACACTATTTTTGATACAAAAATGAGAAAAGCTTTTGTCTATACCTAATGATTGGAAAATATTTAATACTCAGCGAACTGAACATCAAGTTTTGCTGAGGCAAGAATAAATTGAACCAGTACTTGATATCCTGCATTAAGGAGTTTTCTTGTTTTTGTTTTAGAATCCAAATATGCTTTAAAATCAAATCCAATCTTGTAGTACGCACGCCGTGGTTAGCTGACCAACGCAAAACAGAATCTAAAATACATAATTTATTTTCTTGGTATAAGAAAGGCTTGTCAAACACATTTGCATCATGAACCCCTCTTATAGCTACTGGATTTTCAATAGAGCCCGCATAAAGATTGGCTACAAGAGCCATACGCCACATATAATCTGTATCTTCTCCAACTACTAAATGCGTGTTGAAAAAACCAACTTTGTCAATTAAACTTCTTTTTAAAGTAAGTCCATCAATTGAAAAATGTCCCTTGCCTCCAAGCAACAAATTTTCAAATAAGTCTTGTGGTTTTATGCGCTCAGTTATGGTGTATAAAGCTAGTTCTTGTTGTTGCTCCACAGTTGCATCTCTATAAAAATGAACTCCAATAGCATTATAAACACCATCACAATCAAGTTGAGATTCAAAAATAGGCAAATCACCTGAAAAACGATTTTCAAGATAGTAATCATCCGCATCTAAAAAAGCAATATAAGTTCCCCTTGCGTGTTGCAATCCTAAATTCCTGCTGGCTGACCGACCTTTGTTAATTCTTTGAGGGTGAAACAGAAGAGTAACACGAGTTGTAGTAGACGCTATACTTTGTAAAATTTCATCTGAGCCATCTGTACTACCATCATTAACAACTAATACTTCCAAAACTTCAGGTTGTTGCAATGCCGATGTGATTGCTTTTTCAATAAATGGAAAGGCATTGTAAACTGGAATGATTATCGATATTGAAGGGTTTATCATTTTTTATTTATTTTGTTTGGCACGAATCATCCTTCGTAGAAAACGCATTCCATTGTAAAAACTAAAATAGCTTATAAATTGAAAAAAAATCTTTAAAACCTCAATAAATTCTATTTTATTTTGGACTTTGATTACTTCCCCATAAGCAAATAAAATTTCGTTCTTTTGAGAAGTGTTAAAATTCATTTTTGTATCGAAAATTACATTTCTTAAAAACATTCTTTTTGCTTCATTCTTGACTGCTTCATTTTCAAAAGTACCCGTAATACTAAGTTCAGAAACCCTGACATGCACTAATGAAGTGTTAATAGTTAAAATTGGTTTTTTATTGACAAATTTCAACCAAGCAAAATCATCTGTATGCCATGCTAGAGGATAATTTTGAAAACCAAATTGAGTGTAAGAATCTCTGGCAAAAACATATTCAGAAAGAGAACTTCGGGTTTCTCCAATCCATTTTCTAAAAAAAGCATCTTCTGCTTTTTCCTCTTTTGGATGAAAATAATCATCAAAACCTTCAAGCCTTGTGCCCAAGACATTTATAAACCTTGAGGCAAACCGAATAAGTGCGTACTTCCTTTCAAGGTCTTCTTCAACATAACTATAAAAATCTTGTACCACATTAGGAGTCAAGATATCATCATCCCCAAGAATCATAATCCATGGCTCTTCATGGGTTAATACGATGCATCGATCCCATTGTTTTGAAAGTGCTACACTTCCATAATTTTCATTAAAACGATGGTACATCATGTTCATTTGAGACTTGTACTGATCTATTAAGATGCTAGGATCTTCGGGACTTGCATCGTCACCAATATATACATTAAAACGCTGATCTGTTTGCAAAGCTAATGATTGCAAAGTAGCTTCAAAAAAAGTAAGTTTGTAGTACGGTATGACAATAGCCAGCATAAAGGAGAAGGATATAAGTAAAATCTATTTTTTATTTTTTTCAAGCTTGATTTTAGGCATTACTTGATAATAATCTACTTTTAAATCAGTTACTAAAGTATGATATTTCTGTTCGTTTCCCCAAAGTCCGTACTCCGCTGATTCTAATACAAAAGTTGTGACGTGTACCTGAGATAAAACTTTTATATTCTCTAATAATTGGGAACAAAATTGCTGATTTTCCTCTTCTGAATTTTCAAATCTTAGGTAGACTAGCAAGTCGTCACTTGGTTTCAATATAGTTGCAAAACGTAGCAGGGATTGAAAATACGTTTGGACTGCTTTTTCTGAATTTACATGCAAGCTAGGAATTACAAATAAATAAGAAACTGGTTTTGTTTTGATCTTGAGCATGGCAATGCTACATCTTTTATTTATTTTTTCCCGTAACGGAGCATTTTTTATCAAATCTTTGTAATGGTAAAATGCGGCTTGAGGATATTTTTTTGCAAAAACATTTCCCGCTTGGTCCACCGCTAAATCACGCATAAAATATTGAAATTCCTCTTGAATATTTGAGTAAGCAAAATCTAAAGCTTTAATAGGATCTGTCAACATCCAATCAAAAGGAAAACTCTGCTTTCGCAAAGTAGTTTTTTGAAGTACGTAAGCAGGATGACAATCATATCCCACTGGGATAATAACTTTCTTTGATTTAAATTTTCGGGTAACCCGAATAAAATAGCCAAAGGGTAGTTTTATTTTCATTTCAATTCTCTTAAATTAACAATGTAGTGCTGTTCCTTCGGTGTAAAGTAACTAGTATTATTTTTGCTTCAGTTTTAATATCTTTTTGGCTATTCCCAAGGTTTTAGTTTTTTGTAAAAAACATCGCAATGTATAACCCAACTTGTAGGTATTTGAATCCTTTATGGTTCTAAAATTATTTTTTTGAAAAGCTACTTCTTGTTCTAAGACTATTGCTTTTGCTTGCAGCCGATTGATTTTATGAAACAATAAAGCTTTATAATCATTATTGCTCAATACCTCTTTAAGATAAGCTAATGCATTAACTACATTTTCATTCATCAATTCTTGATTTTGAGTCATACTCATTTCATGTAATCGATACAGAACTAAAGCTTCCTGAATAAATATAGTTTTGGGATTTAATTTAAATAATGAAAGCCACATAATCCAATCTTCTTTGGCAGCTAAGTCCAAGGGAAATCTAAAATCCTGAAAAAAAACAGATTGAAATAATCCACAATGAATTGGTATTGAAAATAAATGATCCCAATTTAAAAGTATACTGTTGTAATTGAAATAGTCCGACTTCAACACACAGAAAGGGGGACTAGTTTTAGAAACATCTGAATCAAACATTTTAAAATTAGTAAGAACAAGAGTTGCATCTTGCGTTTGAAAAGTGAATATGGACTTTTCTAGTTTTTGATTCGTTAAAAAATCATCAGCATCCAAAAATTGTATGAAACTACCACGAGAAACATTCAAACCTGCATTCCTTGCACTACTCAAACCACCATTTTCTTGATAAATATATTTAAATCGGAAATCTTTCTTAGTCCATTCTTTTGAAATAACATCAGTATTATCTGGACTGCCATCATTTACAATAATGCACTCCCAGTTGCTATAGGTTTGGTCAAATACTGATTGTAACGCTTCATCAAGATATTGCGCCTGATTATAGCAAGGAACGATAATTGAAATAAGACTGTTTTGCATGCTAATTTCTTGTAAAATGCTGTTTTATAAAACTCAAGTAAACCCGAATACGACTTGGCTTTTTTATCAAAATCAAATTTTTGAAACCGTAACGAATAGCTTTTGTATATTCCTTTCTTCGGAAATAATATTTAAAAAGATGCAAGCAGTATGTATCAATTTTGTCAACATCGTCTGTCGTGTATTGAACTTTAATGCATTTTTGAATTGCTTGTATCTGCTTAAGTTGTGTCACAAAATGATCCTCTAGTGTAACTAGTGTTTGCATAACCCCACCTTGATGGAGCCTATAATTAGCATAAATATCCGAAGATACATAAGCCATAGTATTTGTATTTTGTGATATTATTTGTACATAAAGCATCCAATCTCCAAATACTATCTTTTTAAAATACTTTTGCAAAAGAGGAGTGTTTCTGAATAAAACGGTACAAGAAATCAAATTATTTTGTGTAAAAAAATCAGAAAGTATATAATCTTGTTTTGCCAATGGATCCCCAATTAATTCTTCGATTACTCCATCTTTAATAATTTCTGCCTTACCACTATGAATGCTGTATTCTTTATTCTCCTCTAAAAAATCAACTTGCTTTTGCAGTTTTAGAGGATCGGTCCAGTAATCATCCCCTTCACACAAAGCAATATATTTCCCTTGGGCTTTTTGCAACGTATACAGGAAATTTGGCATCATTCCCAAGTTTTTTTTATGCTTGATATAGTTAACCCAACTCCCATTCGGATGCGCATTGATTGTTTTTCTAATCACGGCATCAGTGCCATCCGGTGAACAATCATTACTGATTATAAATTCAACTTCAAATGCACACTGCTGCATCAACACGCCTTCTATTGCTTGACGAATAAACATTTCGTGACCATACGTGATCATGCATATACTAACCATTGGTTTTTGCATCATTTGTTGAATTGTAGTGGTGTTAATTGTTTGCTTATTCTTGCTGGGTTACCCACTACTACACAATGATCGGGCACATCTTTTGTAACAATCGCTCCAGCTCCTACTATTACATTTTGACCAATTTTTATATCTGGCAATACTGTTGCATTTGCTCCTATTCGAGAATAGGAGCCTACACTGCTTCGCCCAAGTAGAATAGCATTTGGTGATATTTCGACAAAATCCCCAATAACACAATCGTGTGTGATTATGGAACTGTAATATACAATGCACCCCATACCAATTGAAACTGAATTAGACAAAATTGCTTGAGGTAATACCACACTTCCAGTACCTATAACTACATCATAACTCCCAACAGTAGCACGAGGGCTCATAATTGTAGTTAACTCTCCTCCTAAGGCGGTAAATGTATTGTACATCTTTTTACGGAGTACGGGATCCCCAATACCAATAGTAAACCGATTGTCTACTGTTTTAAAATAATGAATGGCTGCTTTTGTATTTTTTAAAACTCGAAAGGTGTTAAAAAGTAAGTCCGGTGCATCCAAATTAACATCATCGTAAAAAACTAAATTTTGCAATTGATTGTTTTCATGCATCACTTCCAAAACTTCTTTGGCAAATCCCTTAGCTCCTACTATCAACATATACTTTCATGAATTAGTGACACAATTAAACTCAAATCTTCATTACTTAAACCTAAATATAATGGAAGGCATAACACTCGTTCCGAAATACTTTCAGATACAGGCATAGCAATGCGCTGTACATAAGGCAGGGTATTGAGCGACGGGTAAAAATACCTTCTTGGAAAAATATCATGCTCGTTTAATTTTTTTTGAACTAGTAACAACTGAGCCTCACTTTTAAAAATCACAGGATAATAGCTATAATTCCACTCCGTATTTGCACGTATTTTTAGCGTTTGAATTTGGGATAAATCCAAGTTTTTATTGTAAAAATCGACCACTCGTTTTCGATCCGCAATAATGGTTTCTAAATAAGGAAAAACTGCCAATCCCATTGCGGCCTGGAACTCAGACATTTTTCCATTGATGCCTAAGCCGTGAAAAGCCAAAGGACCATTATGACCAAAGTTATGATGGTAGAACAACTGCTGCTGTACTATTGCATTTGTTGTAAATAAAGCACCTCCTTCGCCTGAATGAAACAACTTTGTTGCATGAAAACTACAGGTACTCAAATCTCCAAATTCAAAAATAGAACGATTTTTATAGCGTACCCCAAAGGAATGTGCTCCGTCATAAATAACTGCTAAATTGTACTTTTTGGCTATAGCCTCAATAACATCTGTAGCACATGGATTTCCAAAAACATGAGTAGCTAAAATAGCGGTTGTTTTATCTGTAATTGCAGCTTCAATTTGAGTTTCATCAATAGTCAAATAGTCTGGGTGAATGTCTACAAATACGGGTTTGCAATGCTCCCAAACAATAGATGCAGTCGTAGCAACATATGAAAACGGTGTCGTAATGACTTCTCCTCCCTTGCCCATCATCTTTAAAGCAATCTGTAAAGGGATAGTTCCGTTAGTCATAGCAGTAACATAGGGAACATCTAAATATTCTTTTATTTTTTGTTCTAATTCCAAGACTAACTCCCCACGATTGGTCAACCATTGATTGTCCCAAGCACGTTGCACCAAATCTGTATATTCGGCAATTGGAGGTAAGAAAGTTTTGGTTACGTTGATCATCTACTGGTTTTAAATGTATTTTTTTAATACTGCAATTCTTGGGTTCATTTGTGTTTCGTTAGAATATACTTTTCTAAACTTTTGTAAACTATTTTCTTTAATACGTTGAGCAAGTTGGTCATTTGTCATTAATCGTTCTACTGCTTCAACAATAGATGTTGCAGTACTTTGTATTAATATAAAATCTACATCTGGAATAAATGTTTCATTTTGCTCCAATTCATCGGTCATTAAAACCACAACATTATTCAAAGCTGCTTCTATAACTGTACCCAATGGAAAACCATCAAAAGCCCCTTTATGAAGTACAAATGCTTTGTTTGGAGACACAATTACATTCATCCTATCAAAAATAGTTTTCAAAGATTCATGATTTTGATATCCATAAAAAACAATTCTATCTTTTATTCTTGTTACATCAATATCATCAAGATCAAAGCCACCAATAACATGAAATCGAACTTGACTGTGTTTTTTGCTGAGACTCAGTGCGGCTTCAATAAAAACGTCATACCCTTTATCTAAACCTTTAGGCATATATTTCGCTGCACAAAAACATACATTAAACGTATCTTGCTCTGTATGCGCCTCTTTTATTTCAGCAACATTGGTTACAAGAGAATGCTGAGGCACCACACCACCAAAAACAAACGTTATCTTTTCTTCACTACAAAAACCATTAATAACCAAATAATCACGAGTGATTTTTTGCGTGACAATTACCTGTCTAAACTGGGGCGAACTCAATACTTTTCGTAATTTATAGTCACATTCCGTATCATTCAACTGAAAACCTCCTCCAGGATACAAGGTAAAAACAAACGGTATTTTATATTTTTCTAGCCAAAGTAAATTATTAAAAACGTTATGTATAAAAATACAGTAAAAAAGTTTTGTATTGATATTCACAAACTTCTTATTTATCCTAACTTTTGATTTTAAATAAGGATATTGCTTAATAAATAAAGCACAATCCCGACTATGATCCGTTATTTTTGAATTTACTACAATATAAGCAGTAGGCGCAACTACTATCTTTGATTTTTCAAAATGCTGAAGTAAAACCGTAAACTCTTCCAATCTAAAACCAGAAACGGGATGCGGAAATATGTCATCAAAAATCAGTAAATCAACAGAACGAAATCCTCTATATAGCACTGATTTTTTAGTAAAAAAAAACAACTTTGAATATTTGTAAATTTTCTTGAAAGCGCTTTTAATTTCATATTTCATAACGATGACTATCCTATTTTTTGATTGCTCCAATTTAAATAAGGTCGAACGATACCACCCCAATATCCAAAATAATTCTTTCGGTAGATACCCTTCTCCCCCATTTCAACAGAAACAATCTTGTCCAATTGTGTAATTATTTCAAAATTATTTCCAACCAAAATTACTGTAAAATAATACGTTCCCGTGTTTAATAAATTTGCGGGAATCGTACAAACACTTTTATAATTACCAACCTCCTGAGTGCTTCGCTCCAAATGAGGCGTTGCCAACACATATTGATCCGAATCACTCATAATCGATACCGAAACATTTAAGGTATGAGCATCTAACAAGTTGGCATACTTTATTTCAATTTTAAAATCGTTCTCAATTACAAATTCATCATTTTCTGCAATCAATTCAATTGATGTTACCTTTGCGTTTAAATTCCCAGGCGCAACAGCAAATGGCCAAGAAACGGAAGAACCAATTAAAGCATTATCATTATTGTAGCGTTCCACCGCTTGGTCAATACCTCCATCAAATATTATAGTTCCATTCTCTAATAAAATCCCTCTCGAGCAGAGCTGTTTTACTGCTACCATATTATGACTCACAAATAAAACCGTTCTGCCCCCTGTCTTGGATATATCTTGAATTTTTCCAATGGCTTTTTTTTGGAATTCGGCATCACCTACTGCTAAGACCTCGTCAACAATCAATACTTCAGGCTCCAAAAAAGCAGCTACTGCAAAGGCCAAACGTACGTACATCCCACTACTATAACGTTTTACCGGAGTATCAATATACCGCTGACAACCAGAAAATTCAATTATTTCATCTAACTTGGAGGTAATTTCTTTTTTGGTCATACCCAAAATAGCACCATTCAAATAAATGTTTTCACGGCCAGTCATTTCACCATTAAAACCAGTTCCAACCTCCAATAACGAAGCTACTCGGCCTCCAAACTTAATACTGCCCGTTGTAGGTGCGGTAACACGGGACAAAATTTTTAATAAGGTTGATTTACCAGCTCCATTCTTCCCGATTATCCCAATAACTTCACCGCGACCAATTTCAAAATTAATATCCTGAAGCGCCCACACATAATCACTATCGCCTTTCGTAGAACGATCATTGGTTTCCCCAATTTTCAAATAAGGATCTTCCTTTCCGCGAATTTGGTGCCACCAACGGTTAAGGTCATGCATCAATGAGCCAGTACCCACTACTCCTAGTCGGTATTGTTTTGAAATATTTTCTGCTTTTAATATTATATCCTTCATTCTTTTTTAGTGAATCGTGAGTGGTGAATGGTGAATCTTTAATTGTAAATCGTGAATGGTGAATCGTGAATAATTGAAATCACTTTTCACATCTCACCTCTCTCTTCTCACTTTAAACCGTATCAATAAATTTCTTTTCAGTATGATTAAACAAAAGTAACCCTATAAAAAAAACACTAACTGTAATGATCACCGTATAAAGCATACCCCAAATCGGAAATTCACCCGTACTCAGTAACATATAACGAGTAGCTTCTATGCAATACGCTAAGGGGTTGTATTTTACAAGCCAAGCATAATTAGGCATTTTAATGGCAATTAACTCTAAAGGAAAAAAGACTGCCGAAATATACAGGAGCAATTGAACACCAAAACCAATAAGATACGTTAGATCACGGTATTTGGTTACCAATGCCGAAATTATCATACCTAACCCTAGCCCAAACACTCCCAATAAAGCAACAATTAAAGGAAAAAAAACAGTAGCGCTGTTAAATGAAATAGCAGCATTCTGGCAGTAGTAATAAATAAAAAAACAAAGAAAAATAAAGACCTGAATTAAAAACTTAGCCAAATTTGAAATCACCACTGTCAAAGGAGCTATAATTCGAGGAAAATATACTTTTCCGAATATCCCAGCATTGTTCGCAAACGTATTGGAAGTACCGTTTAAACAATAAGTAAAATAATTCCAAACTGTAATACTTGCCAGGTTAAATAAAAAAGGGGGTACTGTGCCTGTACTTATTCCTGCCACATTATTAAAAATTATGGTGAATGTGATACTTGTAAATAATGGTTGAATGAAAAACCAAAGTGGCCCTAAAACCGTTTGTTTGTAAACAGTTACGATATCTCTTTTGACAAAAAGAAAAAGCAAATCACGATACTGCCAAACTTCTTTTAAGTTCAGGGAAAAGAATTTATTCTTAGGTGTTATTTCAAACAACCACGTGGTATTGGTTTGTTCGCTTGATGTCATAGTTTTTGGATTGAACTTTATAAGCTTTAACAGCAAAGTTACTAGAGCCAGTAAAGTAAACAAATATAACAAATTTAGTATGCTTTTAACCAAATCGAAAACAAACACTTATTGTTTTTATTGACCGAATATCTAGCGGAAATAGATTTACAATAAAACCTTACATTGATATTATCAACGTCTTTTAACAATAAGACTGAGAAAGCAAAGCAAAAGTAAAATAATTGAGATCTGATATAGTCAAAAACAAAACTTTAAAATATTTACCTTAGCTTTATGGACCAAAAGCTCCTTTGATAAGAGAAGAAAAAGAAAATTACAAAAAATACAAAACAAAATGTTGACACAAATACATCCTAAACTACCAATGCGCAATAAAACGATAACAAAAGCTTATTACATTCAACAACTCGGCTTTGATGATGTGAGCGCACAAGATTACGAACGCTATCTAATTGTAAAACGCGACCACGTAGAAATTCACTTTTTTGAATTCAATGAACTGAATACGCTACAAAATTACTCTGGCACATATATCAGAACCAACGATATAGAAAATTTTTACCAAGAATTACTCAAGAAAGGAGTGCCGATTCATCCAAATGCTACCTTAACTTCTAAACCATGGGGACAAAAAGAATTTGCATTACTTGATCCTGACCACAACTTAATAACTTTTGGTCAAGCCATTGTATAGTAAAAGAAATGTTTAAAAATATGCTATCGAGATACACTATGATTTCATTACACTAAACAACGACAATCAAAGTCATCGCATAATCAAATTCAAAAAAACATCTAATAAAGAAGGATGTCTGAATATTTGCTAAATAATGAGTTCGACATAATATGAAATCGGGCTGATTAAATCAAAACAACAAAGCCCAAATTAATTACAAAACTAATTTAGGCCGGTTTAACAGATAAAATTTTAAATCAGCCTATGAAATAGAAGTGGTTACTCCTAAAATTATAGAAAAACACTATAAATGAATTCCCATATCACTCACACACAATAGTATCAAATTTAAATTTAACAGAGTCAAAATCGATAGGCTCCCCTTTAACAAAATAAGTAGCTCCCATAGTGGTTTGCATTTTTCCATTACCCAAAATCAACTGATCACCTCTCTTCAAAAAAGCCATCGGATTTTTAAAAGTTATTTTTTCATTGGTACCTTCAATAAAAGTATAACTAACAAACAAGGTGTCACCACTAAACTCACCTGAAATAGCACCTTTTTTTAGGGGCATTTTATCAAATTGCATTTGCATATTTCCTCCAATTTTACCCCCGTTGAATTTCTCAACTTGTAAATTTATTGTATCACGTTCATATATGGCTTGATAACATTCTATCGCCACTGGCTTCTCAGCAATTTGTTTTTCTGAAGTTCCTTCAATTTCTTGCTTTTTGTTTTGGCACGATGTAATAGCTAAAATAGAAGCCAAAACAAGTAATGACTTTGTTTTTGTTTTCATTTTGTTTAAAAATTAATGATTAGTTGGAATACTAGCGTAAGATACAAAGAAAATATTTCCATTAACACTACCAACAAATAAATTAAAGTTAATATCAAATCATCAAATAAAACCAACACTATAAGTAAGTAAGCAACACCTTATGATTGGATAGAACTGTATCACAATAGAAAAAAAACAAAAAAACCCTTCAACACTTTAGTGTTGAAGGGTTCTACAAAGTACTCAGAGCGGGAGTTGAACCCGCACGAACATTGCTGTTCACTGGATTTTA
>CAZMHK010000001.1:0-69101 GCA_964566045.1 uncultured Flavobacterium sp. | reverse complement strand
AAAGCTGCTGCAGACGCTAAAGCAAAAGCTGAGGAAGAAGCTCGTCAAAAAGCTGCGGCTGCCAAAGCACAAGCCGAAGAGCAAGCAAGATTAAAAGCTGCTGAAGATGCGAAAGCCAAGGCTGAAGAGGATGCTAGACAAAAAGCCGCTGCCGCTGCTGCCCTCGCAGCCAAACCAAAAGATGAGAACTTAAAATCAATGGATAAGATTGCTGAAACTTTGGATGGATCCATTAAGACACAATCGCAATTATTGACTCAATTACAAGAGAAGGTAAGTCAGAAACAAAAGGAATTACAAGATCTTCGTAAAGAAAATGATTTAGGTGATCAAGGCGTTGTTGCTGCTGCGAAGGAGTTCAAGAGTTCTGCGGGCGCTAATGCAGCTATAGATGCATTAAAAGCAGATATCGAAGCAATCAACCAGAATCAAAAGCAGTTGTTAGACAACTATCAATCTTTGTACAACGAACGAGTGAAGAAAGTTGCTAATAAAAATGACGAAATTACTTTGAGTTATTTGAAGAGTATTGAGGATCTAAAAGCGGAACAAAGCAAAGCATTAGTGACAAATAACGCATTGATACAAACGTTAGAGGAAATTAAAGTTCAAACAGATATTGAAAAAAGAAGAAGAATCAAACGTGCGAATTTCCAAAATGAAGATGATCGATACGCAAAAGACATGCAAACATTGAAATTGCTAAAACAAACTACTAGATTGAGTGCTACGCCTCTTAAAGTTGAAGATTTTGATTTTGGTAATGAGCAAGTAAACATGCAAATTATCAAAAACATTAAAAATGTTGAAGCCGGTTTCTATATGGTTTATGCTGTTCATTCAGATGTAGCTAAACGTGACGATTTTGTAACTAAAACTTTAGCCTCAGGAGATCCAAATGTAGGTTTCTTCTATGATGTCAAAACGACTAATTATTTTATTTATTCTGCTCGTTTTGATAGTTTAGATGCTGCAACAAGTACATTACAAAGCAAAGGATCTAAGCCGTACAATTCAAAAATGGTAATTATTAAAGTAGAAAATTAAAGGTGTAAAGAGATGTGGGATTCTTTGGTTTAATTCATTTAAAATCAGCCTTTTAAAATATATATAACTAAAATTACATAAACAACTAACAGTCTAGTAGCACCCCCAAGGTTATTGGGCTGAAAGTTTTTAAATACCACAACCATGAAAAAAACTACCTTTTTAAAAGTAATCCTACTTACTTTTATGCTTATTCAAAGTTTTTGGTCTGTTGCACAGAACGTTGTACCGTTTACACGTCGTTTTGATCAAGACATCAAAGGTGATATGTTACTTATAGGGAACAGTATTTTGAATAGGAGGTCAGCAACAAGGAATCCAAATCAAGCGTATAATTCAGACGGTTTGAATTCTGATTTCAGTATGGAATTTATCAATATTGATAATGGTGCAACTCCAGGTATTTTTAATTCTAGTAGTGCTAATTTAGTTGTTCCTAACGCAGCACCTAGCTCAGCACCATGTTACAAAATAGTTTATGCAGCTTTGTATTGGGGTGCAGTTACACGAGGTACTACCCCAGTAAATAACATAAAATTTAGAATGCCTTCAGGAGGTTATAATGACGTTGTAGGAACGGTTATTCATAATTCTACCACTGCTATAGGAACTAGTTTACCGTATGCTTGTGTGGCTGATGTAACAAGTTTAGTAACTGGGGCTGGAAACCCGAATCCTGAAGGTACGTATACAGTAGCAAATGTATCTACAGCTCAAGGTTCAAATGGTGGTACAGGGCTATCTGCAGGATGGTCGTTGTTTATTGTATACGAAGATCCTAAATTGCCAGCAAAGTCCATCACCTCTTTTGATGGTTTTAGTGCTATTAGTTCAACGGTTAATTTGGATATTCCTGTTACTGGTTTTAGAACTATACCTACTGGACCAGTACGTGCTAAATTTGCTTTCTCTGCTCTAGAAGGTGATCAAGGTATTGCAGGTGATAATCTTTCTATCAATGGTAGCGTATTAACAGCAGTAAATAATGCGGGTACAACTATTAGGGCAGCTAACAATTTTTTTAATAGTTCTGTTACTTATATAGACCCAGCCACAAACCGAACAGAAAATTTCTTAAATCGAACACCCAATAGCTCAAATACCTTAGGATATGATGCAGGTATTTTACAGATTAACAACAATGGTAATGCTATTATCAACAATAATAATACAAGTGCCACGATTGGATTGAGAAGTAACCAAGACGTTTACTTTTACTATTTTAATGCGATCGCCCTAGATATTATTGCCCCTAATATAGTTTTAACCAAGCAGGTTTTTAGTGATGCTAGTTTAACAAACAATATAGGGAATGCGAACGTTACATTGGGACAAGAGCTTTATTATGCAGTAGGTTTTCAAAATATTGGTAATGACAATGCTGAAAACTTTACGATTACGGATGTTTTACCCATCAACATTAATTTCGATCCTAACGATATTATTGTTCCAAATGGATCGGGTATTACATTTACATATACTGCTGCTACTCGTACTATCGTTTTTAGAGTACCTAATAATTTGGTAGAGCAAAATGATCCAAGGTATCTTATTCGTTTCAAAGTGCGTGTCGTTCCTGAGTGTAATGACCTTAGTGATGCTTGTTCTAACGATATCCAAAACCAAGCATTTGCTAATTATGTTGGAGTTGATAGTGATATTGTTGTTGATGATCAACGTAGTTTAGCTACCTTTGGTTCTTGCTTTTTAGGGACTCCAGCCCCTACCAATTTTTTAGTTGGTACTGAAAATTGTGTATTTACTCAAAATTACCAATTGTGTGGTCCTAGTGTAGTGCTAACAGCGGCTAATGGTTATAATGCCTATTCTTGGTCAACGAGCCCTTCAGGTACGCCAGTAATTGGAACCAACCAATCCATAACTGTAAACCAAACCGGGACTTATTATGTAACCAATACAGCTATTGCACCTTGTAGATCTATTAGACAAGTGGTGACGGTATCTCCAGCAGGTTCGGTGGTAGCTAATCCCGTAATTCCTTTTGCAGATCAAGTAGTAACTTGTCCAAATGATGGTAAGCAGTTACCAAAAATATTTTTATGTGGAGCTAATGCCAGTCGATTAATAAATACAGGTGCTTCCGATGCAGTATCGATACAATGGCAAAGACTAAATGAGGGAAGTTGCCCTGCGGTAGGATTAGACGATTGTGCCAATGAAAATTCAAGTTGTACTTGGAGCAACGTAGGAACAGGATCGAGTTATACGGCAGATACTTCGGGACAATACCGCGTAGTGTTTAACTATGACGGTGGCTGTTTTAACGTTTTTTACTTTAATGTATTTAAAAATCTTTTGAATCCTACAGCAGATTCAAGGGATATCATTTGTACTACCCAAGGTCAAATTACAGTTGGAGGTGTTCCTGCTACGGGCTATGAATTTAGTTTAAATGCTACAGGTCCATTTCAAACTAGTAATGTATTTCCTATCACTACTCCTGGAACTTATACGGTTTATATTAGACAACAAGGGGTTGTGTCAAATCCATGTCTATTTACAGTACCTTCTATAGATATCAGACGTCGTGACTTTACTGTTAGTGAATTTGTTTCTCAACCATTATGCAATGGTGATCGAGGTTCGATTCGTTTAGCAGCAAATGATGTTCGACCACAATACTTTTATACATTACGTCAAAACGGAAATGTAGTTAACGCTGTAGGTCCAATTGCAGCAAGTGATTTTGATTTCTCTAATTTAACGGCGGGTACCTATACTTACGAAGTTCGTACTGATGATGGTTGTTTAGGCACAGGATCAATTGATATTATTGAACCAGCAATTTTGACTGCCACAGTCAATCAAACCAAAGCCCTTACTTGCGAAACAGGCGAAGTAACAGTATCTACTATGGGTGGTACTTCACCATACGCTTATTACGTTAATGGAGCTTCATCGCCACAATTTACAAATGTAATTAATACTCCTACTCCGGGATTATATCAAATTCGCGTTGTTGATTTTAATGGTTGTTCTACTAATGTCTCTATTCGTATTGATAGCGTACCAGTACCAGTATACAACACCGTAGGTACTAATGTTAATTGTTACAACGATACTACAGGA
The DNA here is from genome assembly GCA_964566045.1 of uncultured Flavobacterium sp. Taxonomy (GTDB): domain Bacteria; phylum Bacteroidota; class Bacteroidia; order Flavobacteriales; family Flavobacteriaceae; genus Flavobacterium. The sequence continues at coordinate 64,964 of CAZMHK010000001.1, read as the reverse complement.
GTTATTAATTTCAACATGACCAATGCTAATGGATATACAGTTACGTACAGTATTGATAATGGATTGAATTATGGTACCTCAGGAGTAATTTCTGGTTTAGCCGCCGGAACTTACAATACCATTTTAAAATATACTTTAAATGGGGTCGAGTGCCTAGAGCCTATGAGACCTATTATCATTACCCAACCAGCAGCAGCCCTAACAGCATCCGCAGGGGTATCTGAGTTGGCGGGCTGTGGACCAGCAGGCGAAGGTAGGGTTCGTATCACCAATGTAACAGGTGGTGTAGCTCCTTATCAGTTTAGTTTTGACAACCAAGCTTCATGGACCACTGTAAATAATGCTTTGAAAGCGCCAGGTAATTATATTCTGTATGTAAGAGACAGCAACAACTGTATTTTTCAAGCTCCAGTAACTGTAGATCCAGCTCCTGCTGCACCTGCAATTAATGTAGCTACGCCGGTTGATTTTAATTGTGACGGTACAGCCACCAGCACAGTAACTGTAAATAACCCAGGAAATGTTAATTATACCTATGATTATTTCTTAGATGGCGTGCGCAATACCAATACACCACCTAATGTATTTTTAAATGTTACACCGGGAACGCATAATATTCGCGTTGAATACCGTTTAAGTACCGTTTCCACTTTTAGTAATTTATTAAATGAAGATTTTGGAATTGGTGCTAACACAACTACACCAGGTATTGCATCTGCTTACTGCTTTCACAATTTAGATGTAGTTCCATCAACTTGTTCTAATCCTGCATTAACTTTAGAGGATAATCAATATGTGGTAACTCGTGCCATCATTCCTAACAATCCAGCGTGGTTTGCTTTTAGAGACCATACTACCGCTGGTGCCAATCCTAATGGCCGCTTTTTAGCTGTTAACATAGGCGCTGCTGCTGGACCAAATGGTGTGCTGTACAGTAAAGTAATTAATGATGTTATACCAAACCAACCAGTGATCGTTGAGGCCTATTTGGCTAATTTACTACGCGCTAATTTTGTAGGCGCTGTAGATCCAAGCTTTTCTTTTGAATTAGTAGATTCAAGTGGAAATATCATTGCACAGCAACCGCCGATTCCTCCAACACCAAATCCAACCGGAATTCCTCCAATACCAACAATACCACGTTCAAATACATGGGTATTACGCTCTGTTTCATTAAATCCAGGTAACAATACTACCTTAACATTCCGTGTAAGGTCGGGTAGTGTTCAGTATAATGGTAACGATGCTGTTATTGATGACATTAGAGTTTTCCAACTTCCAACAGCATGTATTACCGCAAGAGATTTTACTATCGAAGTACCTACAGGTCGTGCCTTTGACGCTCAAGTAACAGGACAACGCAATGTATCATGTGCAGGCGGTACTGATGGCGGATTTACTATTACGGCTCAAAATTTTGACGCCACTACTGGTTTTGAATACTCTTTAAATAACGGTGCAAGTTGGATTACTTCATTCACTTCTCCTGTTGTAATTAACACTTTAACTGCAAACACCTATAATGTATTGGCTCGTCCTGTAGGATCAACAATCACTGCTTGTTCTAAGACATTTGCCGTAACTATCACTGCGCCAACTGCAGTTACAGCAACTGCTACAATACTTACCCCAGCAACTTGTACCACAGGTGCTATTATACGTGCAACCGGTGGCGGAGGAACTCCAGCTTATCAATACGAGTTACGTGCGGCTAACGGTACCACAGTAATTACTGCTTTTAATAACAATAGAGATTTTACGAATGTATCAGCCGGAGATTACACGGTATTCGTGAGAGATGCAAATAACTGTTCTAATCCAGTAAGATTTGCTATCACTGTAACTGCATCTCCAGCAGTAACCGCTACATTAGACACTACTACTGATTATTGTTACACTACTGCTAATCCAGCAACTCTTGTTGTCAATGTAGCCGGAGGAACAGGACCTTTTACGTATCAATTAGATTCGAGTGCAGCGGTTAGTTCAGCTTTAACCACTTATTCTTTTGCCAATGTTACACCAGGTACGCACACAATCTTGGTAACAGATAGCAACAATTGTACAGCAACAATTGCTAATATTGTTATTGCTACACAATTAGGGTTCAATGTTTCTTTAATCAATGATTTAACTTGTTTAGTCGATGCCTCTATTGGGAATCCAGTGATTACAGGTGGTAACGGAACACCTTACACTTACACGGTATCTCGCGATTCAGGAACACCTGCTGTAGTGACTTCATTCCCATATACGACCACACAAGCGGGTAGTTATGTATTCACAGTGACAGATAGTCGTGGTTGTACCGCTAGCAGTAACGCTATTATAGTAACGCCTAGAACGACACCAGCGCACACAACTGCAAAAACAGATATTAGTTGTAATGGTTTGAACAATGGTACCATTACCGTAACCCCTTCAGGAGGATTTACTACTACCTATACGTATGCTATTAAATTAAGCACTGCTACTACATACAGCACGCAAGCTACCAACCAGTTTACAGGTTTAGCGGCTGGTACTTATGATATTAAAGTAATTGACAGCAAAGGTTGCGAGTCTACGCCAACGCAAGTAACGATTATCAATCCAGCTCCTATTGCAGCAACAGCTATCGCAACACCTTTTAGTTGTAGTCCTACAAACCTACCTCAATCGGCAGTGGTTACCATTGGAACACCTACCGGCGGTACAGGAACGTATTCCTACAGTTTTAACGGTGGAAGTTTTACTAACACTAATACACTAACGGTAAATAACGGAACAACAACTGTAAATTACCAAGTTAGAGACTCAAATGGTTGTTTGTCACCACTTCAAACGATCCCGTTAACGCAATTAAATTCACCAACCGATTTAACGTTTAGCAATGCAGCAGTAACGTGTACCGCTACTACTACAACGGTAACTGTAACGGCTACAAATGGAGTAGGAGCTTTGCGTTTTGAAATAATAGGCACAACTTCAGCGACAACAGCTAGTAACTTTGGACCAGTAAACACCACAGGATCATCACAATCGGCCAATTTCCCAAATTTATTACCAGGAAATTACACCTTTAGAGTTACTGATGCCAATGGTTGTTATTACACCGAGTCACACAATATTGCACCCGTAACACCAATTGCTGTTGCGGCTAATAAAACTAGCGATGTATTGTGCCAAGGCGGAAGTACAGGATCAGGAACCTATACCGTTTCTGGAAATGCTACTGTAGGTGCTTACACCTTTACAGTGGTTGCAGGAGCAATTCCTCCCGCAAGTTTAATACAATCAGGTAATGTACTTACACTAAGCAATGCAACAGCAGGAACGTATACCGTACGTGTTAGAGATAATGCAACGGGTTGTGAGGCTGATGGAACTATAACCATCAACCAGCCGGCAGCACCATTAGCCATTACCAATGTAGTTGCAACTAACTTTAATTGCAACAACTATAACTCACAAATAACGGTAACGGCTACAGGCGGAACAACAGCTTACGGCTATGCAGCGGTGATTGCAGGTACATCAGCGCCAACTATCTTTGCCAGCAGCAATGTGGTAACGGTTGATACCGTTAATGGCACAGAATTATCATGGGATGTTTATGTACGCGATGCGAACGGTTGTATTACAGTTAGAAATATAATTATAGCAGGCGATCCTGCACCAGCAGCTCCAGTGGTAACCGTACCAAATCAATGTATGGCTTCAGGAAGCGGATTTACCATTACAGTAACTCCAGTAACAGGACCTCTAGGACCATATACGTACGGAATTTCAGGAGCAACCGGAGCGTTCCAAGCGTCTAATACGTTTAACGTAGCACCAGGACCCTATACGGTATTGGTTAGAGATAGAAACGGTTGTATATCTGCAGGAACAGCAGTAACAGTGGCAGCGCAATTAACAGCTGCTGCCGGTGTAACAAAAGCTCTAGATTGTTCTGGAACTCCAGACGCCATTATTAGCGGTACGATCAATGGCGGAAGAGCTCCTTTTACAGTAGGAGTATCATCAGGCTCAGCAGCAGGAACAATTGCACAACTAACTAACACATTTACCTATACAACAGCGGTAGCAGGTACGTATACCTTTACCATAACTGATGCAAATGGTTGTACCACTACTGCATCAGCAACGGTAGCACCAATTGCAGACCCAAGTTTAGCAGTAGCTGCTCAAGTCAATGTAAGTTGTAATGGTGGATCAAACGGATCTGTTACTTTAATTGGATCAGGAGGTTCAGGCGGATATACTTATAGCAATGACAACATTACTTTTGGACCAAGTGCTACTTTTTCAAACTTAGCGGCAGGGAACTATACTTTTTATGTACGTGATTCTAAACAATGTGATACCTCTATAAACGTTACTATCACTGAACCAGCAAATGCTTTAGCAGCAACAGCTGATGTAGTACCATTTGAGTGTAGCCCTTCTAATGCTCCAGTAGCAGGAACAGTAACGTTGAATGCTTCAGCAGGTACTGCACCATATACTTATAGCTTTAACGGTGGTGCTTTTACAAGTAATAATATTTTAACCATAAACAATACTACTGCAGATGTACCTTATACGTATATAGTACGTGATGCACTAGGATGTACCGTTTCAGGTAATGGAACTTTATTACGTTTAAATAATCCGGTAATAGGAACCATCACGAGTACACCAATCTTTTGTCAGCCAGTAACAGCTACCACAAGTACAGTATCCGTTCCTGTAAATGCAGGTACAGGAGTAGGTACTTTAACGTATGCCATAATATCACCAGCAAGCGCAGTTACCAACACAACAGGAGCAACAACAGGAGTATTTTCAGGTTTAACTTCTGGAAATTATGTCTTCAGAGTTACCGATGCCAATGGATGTTACGATACCGAATCGTATTTTGTAGCTCCAGTAACGCCAATAGTTGCTACGGCTACTAAATTAACTGATGTTGATTGTTTCAATAACACAACAGGTTCTATTCGTTATAATGTAAGTGGTTTTGGAACAGGAAGCTACAGCTACACTGTAAATGGAGGAGCTCCAGTAACGGCACAAACTTTAAGCACATTCGACTTGAACACATTAGGCGCAGGAACCTATATTGTAGTTTTCACAGATGAAGTTACTGGTTGTACAGCAACTACTTCTGTTACAATTACGCAGCCAGCAGTATTGGATATCACACTTGTTTCAAACAGAAATGCAAATTGTGCCATACCTACATCAAGAGTAACAGTTACCACTACGGGAGGTACAACACCTTATTTCTATGCATTTGTGCCAGCGGGTAACACACCTGCTGTTTCAGATTATACCTCAAGTGCTTTTAGAGACTTAAATCCCGCAACGCCTTCTTGGGATGTATACGTCCTTGATGCAAATGGATGTCCTGATATGATATCAGTTTCTGTAACTTCAGACCCAATTCCAACTGTTACAGCATTAGGTGGGGGATGTTTAGGAACTCCAGGAGGATATACTATTACGGCTAACAATACAACCCCATTAGGTGGAGTTATTGCCCCAATACGTTATAGTATTAATAATGGTGCTTCTTACCAAACAAGCAATGTATTTACAGTAACTACAGCAGGTGACTACACCATTACTATGATTGATGGTAACGGTTGTATTGCAACGGCACCAATAGTTACAGTTGCACCACAATTAACGTTAAATGCTATTTTAAACAAAGACATTACATGTGTTGTAGGTGACGAGCCAGCAAGAATTACTCTAACACCATCAGGTGGAGTAGGTCCGTTTACTTATGTTATAACAACGCCTGCACCAGAAACATCAAATGTGACTGGAGCTACTACAGGCGTATTCACAACAAACGCACCTGGTAGTTATACTTTTACAGTAACAGATGCTGTAGGTTGTACATATACAACAACAGCAGCTATTCCTGTAACGGCGCCAATTTTTCCTGTTATTACAGGCGTTACGCAAACTGCATTCATTAACTGTAATGGTGATGATACAGGGGCCTTTAGAGTTGATTTTAATACTTCACTTGGTGTAGGACCATTTGAGTTTAGTATTGATGGCACTAATTTCCAAAGTTCAAATACGTTTACAGGACTTTCGGCAGGATCGTACACAGTAACAATTAGAGATGCTAAAGGTTGTACTGATACCGATGGTATCACTATCGCGGAGCCTCCTATAATGTTCATAGACTACGATGTTATACCGATACAATGTAACCCTGGTTTTCCTGGTACTTCAAAAGGTTCTATTATTATCAATGGTATTACAGATAGCGTGAGCACCTTGGGTGGTACGGGCGGTACTGCACCGTACACGTATTACGTTACTGGTATAAATGGATATAACGAAATAGAACCTAATACATCTGGAACCACTTCAGTAACCTTTAATGTTGTTGATTTTGGATTGTACCAAATAAGAGTGGTTGATGCTAATGGTTGTACTATTATTGAGAATGACGTATTAGTTGCATCTGACCCTGATGATTTAGATATTGTAATTGATACTGTTGCTAATTGTACTGGTGGTACTGCCAATGTTGCTGTTGCAGGTACATTTACCAGTATGGGTCCATTCTATTTTAATATTTACAATGGTCCAGGTCAGGTTTTTACAGCTGTTGGCGTTGATGGCTGGCAAGGTGAAAATCCTGCTAATTCAAAAGGAACTATATTCACAGGATTACTTCCAGGAGTAACTTACACTTTTATTGTGTTTGATTCTGCTACTATGTGCTATTATTATGAAACCGCTGCTATAGCTGTTCCTACTAGCACTTTGGTAACAGTTCCTAGTATTGTAGGCAATAATATTAGATGTACTGGCGATACTAATGGAAGTGTAAATTTTGATATAGCTAATGGGTATGCTTCTCCTATAACTGTTTCGTATCAAGTGTACGAAGCTTTTAACAACGTTTTAATTACAGGGGCAAATGGCACGGGAAATATACCTGCCGGAGGTACATTATCAATCACTGATTTTGGAGTTTCATTACTTCCAGCGGGTAGTTATTATATTTTAGTTCGTGAAACTGCAGGACCAAATGTGGGCTGTAGTATTGCATCTGCTAATTTTAATATTTTAGAATCACCAGAATTACTTACTGTTGTAGGTACAATTATTAAAAATTCAAATTGTACAGATGACGGTATTATCACTGCGCAAGCTCAAAAAGGGACAGGTCCTTACACCTATCAAGTAACAACTTCAGCTACTCCTCCAGCAATTACAGATGCAGGATGGGTTTCAGGAAATACGTTTACTAGACCTGGTTCATTAACAGGAATCACGTATTATGTGTATGCTAAAGATGCTTATAACTGTATTCAAGTTGATGATGTAATTTTATTACAAGATGCACCACCTACAATTGCACTTCCTGCACCAATTTGTTACAATGGTACTCCATTTACAATAAATTTAGTTACAGATGCTTCGGCTTCGGCTACTATTTTACCAGCAACTTACAAAGTGGAACCAATTGCTAGTTTAAATACAGCTGCGTACCAAAACGGTTCTACTTTTACGCTCAATAGTGCTGGAACATATAGATTGTACATTAAAGATGGTAATGGTTGTGTGGCTTTTGTAGATTATACCGTGTTGCCACAACTTCAGTTAGAACCTGAGTTGACTAAAGTATTAGATTGTAACTTACCTACACCAAATGCAACAGTCACTGTAACAGCTACTGGTGGAACAGCTGCGTATGCTTATACTATCACTGCGGGAGCAGTTGGAAACACTACAGGAGCAACTACTGGTATTTTTACAGGTTTAGATGCTGGAAATTATACATTCGAAGTAAATGATGGCGCATGTACTGCTACCACAACATTTAGAATTGACCCAATTCCTGCTACTATTATTGCTACTCCTATCGTGACAAACGTAAGTTGTAATGGAGGTAATGACGGAACAATTACTATTGATGTAACATCGGGCGTAGGTCCTTATGAATACAGTTTATCTGACGGCGTAACAACAACTGCTTTCACAACCAATAATACATTTACAGGTTTAGTGGCAGGAACCGCTTATGTGGTTACCGTGCGTAATGATAGAGATTGTTTACAGACTTCACCTTCAATTACAATCACAGAGCCAGATCCTCTTACAGCTACTGCTTCTGCAGCAGCAAACACTACATGTAGCACGACTACTGTAATTACTGTAGATACGGTAACAGGAGGAACTTCATCAGGAGTTGGAACAGGTTATACCTACAGCTTTAATGGTTTATCTTTCACTGGTGGCAATACCTTTACGGTAAATAATGGTCCACTACCTGCTACCACAACAATCGTAGTGCGTGACGCTAACAATTGTACGTTTACTTTACCAGATGTGGTTACACCAGCCTTAACACCGCCTACGGATTTAAGTTTTGCTATAACCACAGCGCCAACTTGTACTGCTAATTCAGCAACGGTGCAAGTAACGGTAACGGGCGGTTTAGGAACACCTGCTTTTGAAATAATTTCTCCAGCCACGGCTACAGGAAATACTTCTGGAGCAACTTCTGGTGCATTCACACTTTTAGCACCTGGAGATTACATTTTCCGAGTGACTGATGACAATGGTTGTACGCGTGATGAATTGTTCACCGTAGCTCCAGTAACGCCAATTGCTATTGAAGCTGCCTTGTTGAACGATATTACCTGTAACCCAGCTAATGGAACTTCAAATAATGGTTCGGCACGATTTACCGTAACAGGAGTTGCAGCAACTTCTACTTACAGTTATACCATCAATAGCGGTACTCCAGTAGTAGGACAAACAAGTCCTACAATTGATTTAACTTCACTTGGAGCAGGAACATACACAGTTTCTGTAACAGACGAAACTACTTTATGTGTCGCAACGGATGATGTTACTATTACGTTACCAGATCCAATATCTTTCGCACCAACAGCGACAAAAGTGTATTGTACCGAAGACGATTCTGTTATTACAGTAGGCACAGTTAGCGGAGGAACAGGCGTTTACGAGTATGCAGCGGTACCAGCAAGCAGCACTGCGCCAACATTGTACAGCAATATCCCAGTACTTTCTGTAGATACTGTAAATGGTACGGTATTAACTTGGGATGTATATGTTCGTGATGCTAATGGATGTGTAGGTATAGTACCAGTAACAATTGTAAATGATGCTGAGCCAACGATTTCAGATCCAGCCACACAATGTTACACCGGTACACCTTTAACAGTTGACTTAGATGCTGTAACAACGGTATATTTAGGAAGTTCAAAAATATACACCCTTGAAGGATCGGTTGTAGCAGGACCTATAGTTACCCTTAATGGTCCTGGAACGTATGTTTTAGGTATCAGAGACGATAATGGTTGCGAGGATACTGTAAATTATACGGTTGTTGATCAGTTAATAGCTGGAGCTTTATTAGATAAAGATTTGACATGTGCGCCAACACCAGCGGCTAGTATTAATGTAACAATTACTGGAGGAGTAGGACCATTTACAGTTCAAACCTTAGTGGGAGGCGTTCCAACAGGAGCTCCAGCAACAGGAGTTACAGGTCCGTTGTACACTATAAATCCAACAACAGCAGGAACCTATTCATTCGAAATTACAGATAGTTATTCGCCTACTTGTTCGGTGACGACTAATACAGTTGAGGTAACTACACCAGTAACGCCAACGTTTACAGCAGTAGCCACTGATGCTACTTGTAACGGAGACAGTAACGGAACCATTACAGTAACCCCAACGGCAGGCGTGGCACCGTTTACTTTCGCATTAAGCGGAACAGGATTCAACACTACTGGAGATGCTACTGGAAACTACAGTGGTTTACCAGCAGGATCTTACACGGTAACGATTACAGATGCTAAAGGATGTCCTGCCACAAGCGCTACCCCAATTTTGATTGATGAGCCCGATGCGGTGTCAGCGACAATTAGCGTAACCACACCATTAAGTTGTGGTACAGGTAATGTTACTCAAGCAGCAACAGTAACAGCTGTGCCTAGCGGAGGAAATGGTTCGTACCAATACAACTTTAATGGCCAAGGTTTTACACCAAACAATACGTTTGTGACTAATACAGCCGGACCAGTTAGTGTAATTGTGAGAGATACCAACGGTTGTTCATTTGCAACAGCAGTAGGTACTACAGTAATTGCCTTAGATCCACCAACAAATATGGATATTTCTGGTTCATTGATTTATTGTGCACCAGCTACAAGTACAACAAGTACAGTAACAATAAATTCGGTTACAAACGGTGTAGGTCCGTTCACTTATCAAATACTTGCTCCAGCTAGTGCTGTAGGAAATACATCTGGAGTAAATTCTGGCATATTTGACAGTTTAGATGCAGGCGATTATTTGTTCCGAGTGACAGATGCTAACGGTTGTACGTACCAAGAATTGTACACTGTGGCAGCACGAGTAAACATTTTAGCAACAGTAGCAACTATTACAAACGAAACTTGTTTCAACGCTAATGACGGAGCGGCAACTATTACGGTAAGTAATTCAGCGGGTTACACAGCAAACTTAACGTTAGGAACAGGCACTCTAGCCCAGTTTGGAAACACAATAACTCTTAGTGCATTGGCAGCAGGAAATTACAACTTGCAAGTGCTTGACAGCACTACAGGCTGTACGGCAGATGTACCATTCACAATTGTTGGTATTACACAGGTACTTGATTTTACTACTACAGCAACCAATATCAATTGTGATGTAGATACCGCTATTATTACGGTAACGGCTACAGGTGGAACACTTGATTATCAATATGCAGTAGTTCCAGTGGGAGGTACGCCAGCAGCAACAGCTTTCGGATTAAGCAATCAATTAACAGTAGATACCAACTCAGGCGCGAACATGCAATGGGATGTGCATGTACGTGATGCTAATGGTTGTGAAGATGTTGCAACAGTTACGATTCTAACAGATGCGAATCCAACGATTGCAAATGCAGTGGCAACACAATGTCCGAGTGCAACAGGAACGTATGAGATAACAGTAACAGCATCGGGCTTTAGTGCAGCGCTAGAATACAGTGCGGATGGTACGAACTACCAAACAGGAAATGTAATTACAGTAAATGCGCCAGGAAATTATAACATCACTGTTCGTGATGCTAATGGTTGTCCATCGGTTGCTTTCCCTGTTTCTATTCTTACGCCATTGGTGGTGAATCCGGTAGTAAGTATTCCGGTTTCATGTGCGGGTAATGATGGTGTTGTTAATGTAAGTGCTACAGGAGGTTCAGGAAACTATCAATACAATATTGACGGTGGAGCATTTGGAACAAGTTCGGCCTTTAACGCAGTTGCAGCAGGAAACCATATTATTGGCGTTCGTGATACAACAACTTTATGTGAGGTATTTGTTCCAGTTAATTTGCAGGCAGCTACTTTAGTGACCGGATTTGCATTGGCCAAAAGCGATGTCACTTGTTTCGGTGGAGCTGATGGAACCATAACCGCTTCATTTGATACTCCAGCACCGGGTGTAAATGATAACCCAGTGTACTTGTACAGCTTAAACGGAGGTATGCCACAAGCTTCGAATCAATTTACAGGATTGACTGCAGGTTCTTACACTGTTCAGGTAGTTTCTGCAAGAGGTTGCGATGCTACCGCAACAATAGTTGTTGATGAACCAGATCCAATTGTTGTACCTGCTCCAGCAGTAGTACAGTTTGGCTGTGCTTCAGGTAATGCAAGCAATCTTGCTACTATAACGGTAACAGGAGTAACAGGTGGCTCTAACACGTATTTGAACTATGAGTTCTTACGCAATGGAACACGTATACAGTTTGGTCCAAGCAATGTGTACACTGAAACTGTACTTACAGGTGGAAATTATACTGTAAACGTATTTGACAGCAACGGTTGCATTGGAACAAGCACAACCCCTATCGACATTGTACCTTACATTGAACTAGATACAGTTACTGTAAATGTAGATCAAGCGATAACATGTTCTAATCTTGAAAATATTACCGTGTCGGTTACTACAATTGGTGGTACTGCTTCTAATTTAGAATATACTTTAGTAGACAGAGATCCTACAACAGGTGCACTTGGTACCTTGTACCCAAGCCAAACCAATGCAGCGGGTGTATTTACTAATTTACCAATTGGTGATTACAACATTAGCGTTCGTAACTTAGATACGGGTTGTGAAATACGTGCGGTTCACTTTGTAAACAATCCAAATACGTTTGAATTGGTGGTTAACGCTACTACAGATGTAACGTGTTTGAACGATACAAACGGAACAGCAACGATAACTTTGGTAGATCGATTAATCACGACTACGCCGCTTAATGGTAATGATGCAGGACCATTTAGCTATACGCTTCAAAATGCGGCTGGAGTTACAGTTGGTAGCGGAACTGCTCCAACTGCAGGACCTTTTACACTGACAGGTTTAGCAGCAGGAACATATACAGTAGGTGCTACCCTGTCTCAAACTCCAGATTGTACGGTTGTAACAAACTTTACTATTGCGGCACCAACAGCAGCACTTGATATTACCGAAACGCATACCGAGATTACTTGTGTAACGGGTAATAATGATGGTTCTATTTCTGTTGCAGCAACGGGTGGTTGGCCAGGAGCATATCAATTTGAATTGGTAGGTCCTACAGCAGCACAAAGTGTAGCCTATGGAACTCAAACTGTATTCACAGGCTTAACTGCAGGTTCATATACCGTAAATGTAAGAGACAGCAGAGGATGTGTGAACTCTGAAATTGTAGTATTGAATAATCCTTCGCCAATTGCATTTACAGCAGCACCAAGTACAACTCTTGTAGATTGTATCAATGATGCAAGCGCAAGTATTACGGTAACTACAGGACCAACAGGTGGATCTGGAAGTTATTTATATACTTTGATTAGAACAGATGCTAGTGGTGCAGTAACTACAAGCGGTCCGCAAGTGGCTAATACATTTACTAATTTAGGTGCTGGTTCATACCAAGTTCAAGTAAGTGATTCTTGGTCGTGTAGTACAACTTCAACAGCTATGGTAATAAACGAACCTACGAGAGTTACGGCTGCCTTAACATTAGCTACAGCCAAAACGTGTGCTATTGATGCCACGATAACACTCACAGCAGCTGGCGGTACAGCTCCTTATGAGTATAGTAGTTTAGCATCATTTGCAACAACAACGCCAATGGTGGGTAATAGTGCTACTTTCTCTGTGCCTGTAGGAACTTATAGCTACTACGTTCGTGATAATAATGGTTGTATTAGTTTTATTTCAAACGATGTTAAAATTGATGATGTACCAACATTGACTCTTGATTTAGACGTTCAAAACGCAACGATTAATTGTACTGGTGATGCATCAGGAGTAATTGTCGCAGTGGCACAAGGTGGTTTAGGCAACTATGTGTATACGCTTTTGGATAGTGCTGGTAATCCTGTATCGTTTACGGTAACACAAACTACACCAGGTAACTTTACTAATATTCCAGCTGGAAATTATGTAGTGCGTGTAGTAAGTGAAGATTGTGCTGCTGTAACTTCAAGTATTGTACCTATTACTGAACCGTTGGTAGCATTAACGCAATCTTATGCGGTAACGCCTATTACTTGCGCTGGTGAAGGAGATGGTCGTATTGTGATCACGGCTTCAGGAGGAACAGGAATTATTAAGTATGCTATTTCACCTAGATTAGATCAGTTCTTCGAATCAGGTGTTTTTGAAAACTTAAGACCAGGTTTCTACGAGTATATTGTTCAGGATGAAAACGGATGTTTTGCAAACGTTAAAAATATTGAAATTACAGAACCAGGATCTGTATTTGCTACTGTGGTTCCTAACAGCCAAATTCCAGAAGTATGTGCTGGCGATGCTGACGGTGCATTTAGCATAAACATTACAGGCGGAAACGCACCTTATAGTGTGAGTTTAAATAACAGAAACGGAACCTACACGACAGGAACGCTTACGCAAAGACAGTTTGATTTCAGTGGTTTATCAGGTAACGAACAAATTGTGTACATTCGTGATGCAAATGGTTGTGAAAGTGACTTTACTGTAATGTTAGGTGAGCCGGTAACATTGAATCCGCAACGCACTATTGTGTATGACTGTGTTAACAATACACAAGTAAACTCAGTTACCATTACAGTAGATGCAAGTAATGATCCAGCTGATTTAGATTATGCGCTTGATGGTTCAACAGTTTTCCAAGCTAGTAATGTGTTCAGTAACCTTAGTCCTGGCATACACACTGTTGATGTGAGACACACAAACGGTTGTATTAAGCAAGTTAGATTTGTTATTGATCAAGTTGATCCTATAACGATCAGTCTTGCTGATGGTGGCTTAAATGAAATTGTTGCTACTGCTACAGGAGGTTTTGGTAACTACCAATTCAGCTTGAACGGTGAACCACAAGGCAACAAAAACAGTTTCATTATTTACAGATCTGGTGATTACACCGTGACAGTAACAGATGCAAATGGTTGTACTGCCACAGCAACACGTTTCTTTGAGTACATTGATATCAAAATTCCTAATGTGTTTACACCAAACGGAGACGGAAACAATGATACTTGGGCGCCAACGAACACGATCAATTATAAAGACCTTAATTTTGAAGTCTTTGACAGATACGGTCGTAAGTTAGGTTCATTCAGAGAGGGAGAATCTTGGGATGGTAAATACAACGGAACAGAATTACCTTCAGGTGATTACTGGTATATCCTTAGATTAAGAGACGTTAATGATCCGCGTCAGTTTGTTGGACATTTCACATTGTACAGGTAAAAAGCGAATTCGAAAGAATTCCTAAAATATAAGTCAAATGAAAAAAATCATTCTTTCCATGTTGCTTTTGGTTATGGGTTCAGCTCATAGCCAAGAGTTAAACTTGCCCGTTTTTACCCAATATTTGGCTGATAATCCTTTTGTGGTTTCGCCAACATTTGCTGGAATTGGAGATAATTTGCGTATTAGAGCCAATGGTTTAACACAATGGGTTGGTATTAAAGGTGCTCCGGATAACCAATCTATTTATGCCGATTTTAGGGTGGCTGATCAATCAGGTGTGGGTATATCAGCATACAATGATAAAAACGGAAACACGATGCAGCAGGGTATCAAGGCCTCTTTTGCACACCACATCATCTTAGATTATTATTCTAAACAATACCTTTCATTTGGTATGTCTTACAATTTGAATACTTTCAAGATTGATGTAAATGCGCTAGACCCGATTAATACTGATCCGACAATTAATAACAATAGATTTGTAGCTAATAACAACTTTGATATAGGTTTGCTATACCGCAACAAAGATTTTTACTTTAGTTTTAATGCCAGTAATATTCTGGATAAAGACATCGATAAATTCAGTGGAGTAGAACCAAGTTTGGTTCGAAATTTTCAAGTGTACTCGGGTTACGTTTTTAGAAACAGTGCCTACAACCGTTCTGAGTTTGAGCCATCCGTTTATTATCAATTGTTTGCTAGTGATGGACGTTCTAGTACGGATATCAATTTTAAGTACCGTAAATACGATCGTAATGACGATTATTTGTGGGCTGGAGCATCCTATCGTTTTTTAAATGATCAAATCGGAAAACCGCTTAACGTGGGTCCAATGGTGGGTTTCAAAAAATCGAACTTTTATTTCGGATACTCTTACCAAGTTATATTGAATCGTTTGGGTACATTCAACACAGGTACGCATGTGGTTACGCTTGGTCTCGACTTCCTACAAGGAGTTAGTAACTGTCCGTGTACTCAAAACCCTATTATCGATTAATTTTAGTTTTGTAGTTAAAAAATCCAATTGTTTTGCCGCAATTGGATTTTTTTTGGAATGAAATTAAAAACGGATTAATGACACATTGAACAGCGAATTGAAAAATGATATCGTTTTCGTTAGTAACTCAGTCTTTTTTTTATATTATCCCAATTTGTTACCTTCCCAAAAGTAGTATATTTGTTATTCGTTGATTTAATAAACGCTAATTACATACCTATGAAAACACTAAATGATTTCGATTTCAATACTAAAAAAGCTTTAATTCGTGTCGATTTTAACGTGCCTTTAGACGAAAACTTTAAAGTAACAGATGCTACGCGTATCGAAGCTGCAAAACCGACTATTCAAGCCATTTTGGCTCAAGGCGGAAGCGTAATTTTGATGTCGCATTTAGGAAGACCAAAAGGAGCTGAAGCAAAATATTCATTAAAACATATCCTAGCTACAACTGCTGAAATTCTAGGTGTACCTGTTCATTTTGCTGAAGATTGCGTTGGCGAGGCGGCTACTGCTGCGGCTGCAGGTTTAAAAGCAGGTGAAGTGTTATTATTAGAAAATTTACGCTTTCACAGCGAAGAAGAAGCTGGAGATGTTGCTTTTGCCAAACAACTAGCAAGTTTAGGAGACATCTACGTTAATGATGCTTTTGGTACGGCACACCGTGCACATGCCTCTACTACCATTATTGCTCAATTTTTCCCTGAAAATAAATGCTTTGGTTTGTTATTAGCCAAAGAAATTGAAAGTTTGAACAAGGTTTTAAAGAACAGTGAAAAACCGGTAACAGCGGTTCTTGGTGGTTCAAAAGTGTCTTCGAAAATTACAGTTATCGAAAATATTTTAGATAAAGTAGATCACATGATCATTGGCGGAGGAATGACTTTTACTTTTGTTAAAGCCTTAGGCGGAAAAGTAGGTGATTCTATTTGCGAAGATGACAAGCAGGAATTAGCACTTGAAATTTTACGATTAGCGAAAGAAAAAGGCGTGCAAATTCATATCCCGGTTGATGTTGTTGCTGCAGATGCTTTTTCAAATACTGCAAATACACAAATTGTTGATGTAAAAGAAATTCCTGATGGTTGGCAAGGTTTGGATGCGGGTCCTAAATCATTAGAAAATTTCAAAGCGGTTATTTTAGCTTCTAAAACTATTTTATGGAACGGGCCGCTAGGTGTTTTTGAAATGGAAAGCTTTGCAAATGGTACCATTGAGTTAGGGAAATACATTGCCGAAGCTACAAAAAACGGCGCTTTTTCACTAGTTGGAGGTGGCGATTCTGTATCAGCAGTTAAGCAATTTGGTCTTGAAGATCAAATGAGTTACGTTTCTACAGGAGGCGGGGCTATGCTTGAAATGCTCGAAGGACAAAGCTTACCGGGAATTGAAGCGATTTTGTCATAACAATAAAAGCTTTTTAAATCTATTTCTAGTTTAAGAAACTGAATTATTCATAACCTTGTTATCTGCGGATGACAAGGTTATTTTGTCTAAAATATTTTAGTTGGTATAAAATAGTTTCTTCTTAATGGTTCAATAATGCTATGTTGTTCAGAGCGATACTTGATAATTAATGTTCTTTCTCTAATTTCAATAGTTGAATAATTTGTAGATAAACGAGAAAATTCTCTATAAAAATCAAAAACTTTGCATTTTTAAGAATATTTAACTCTTTTTTTCGATAAAACGGCTTAAGTTTGTAAAAATGAAATTATAATTGTTTGAACTAAAGGTCATTGATCACAAAAATATGAATGTAAAAAACACCATAGGATTACTTTTATTGCTTGTATCCGGTCAAGTTGCAGCCCAAATTGCTACCAGTTTTAAAACGGTTAATAATGGTACTAATGTGTACCTAGACTCTATCAAAAAAACATTCGTAAAACACAAAGCAGCTGCAAAAGCTGATAGTTTGTGGTTAGCAGAACTTGCCAATGTAGATTTGTATCAAGATATTGCTGACGAAATAAAGACGGCAAATAGTGATGAAAAGGTTGATTATGATTTGTCTACTGATTTGCTTAAAGAACGTTTAGCTGCTATGGATGCTAAATCTCCTTTCAATATTGTTTATGATGCAAGTGTCGAAAATTTAATCAAATCATTTTTAAAAAACAGAAAAAGATCTTTTGAGCGCTTGATGGCCGTTTCTGATTACTATTTTCCTTTGCTAGAAGAAGCATTGGCCAAACAAAACATTCCATTAGAAATAAAATATTTAGCCATTGTAGAGTCGGCATTAAACCCAAAAGCCGTTTCTAGAATGGGAGCAACGGGTTTGTGGCAGTTTATGTATCAAACAGGGAAACAATACGGTTTAAACATTGATTCTTACATTGATGAACGTTGCGACCCATTGAAAGCTAGTGCAGCCGCCGCACAATACATGAGTAACATGTATAAAATTTTTGGCGATTGGGATTTGGTTTTAGCTTCGTACAACTCGGGTCCTGGTAATGTGACCAAAGCGATCAGACGTTCGTCAGGGCAGCAAAATTATTGGAACATCCGTAAAAATTTACCAAAAGAAACACAAGGTTATGTTCCCGCTTTTTTAGCAACAATGTATTTATATGAATACCACAAAGAGCACGGTCTTGTACCTCAAAAAGCATTGGTGAAACATTTTGCAACTGATACTATTCGCGTTAAAAAACAAATGAGTTTTAATCAAATAGCTTCTTTATTGGATGTTTCAGTGCCGCAATTGCAATTGTTAAATCCGTCGTATAAGTTAAATGTGGTTCCTTTTTATCAAGATCAAGAACATTTTATTCGTTTGCCAAAAGATAAGATTGCCATTTTCGCATCCAATGAAGATAAAATTTACGCCTACATTGATTATGAAAAAGAGTTGCGTGAAAAGCCGGTGCATTTGACTAAAAATTTAATTGTTAAGGATAGTGCAGCGGTGCAATCAGCAGTTGTTCAAACCAAAGGACCTTTGTATCGCGTGCAGCGAGGAGATAATTTAGCTGCTATTGCCGCAAAATACAATGTAACTGTGGCGCAACTTAAGCAATGGAACAAACTGAAAGGTACAGGAATTGTTCCTGGTAAAAGCTTAAGAGTCGAAGGTCCTGTTTATGAAAAAGAAGACTTAATCACCAAAAAGGTAGCTCATTTACAGCACGCGGTAGTGGCTAACACAGCAAATAAAAATAACAAAGAAAACACAATTGCTGAAGGCAATTCGGAACCCACACATTTAGTTCAAAAGGGAGATAATTTGGGTAATATTGCAAAAAAGTACAATGTTACTGTTGCTGAGCTTCAAAATTGGAATGGCTTGAATAATGAAAACGTTCAGTTGGGTGCTGTACTCAAAGTTGCAAAGGAGCTACCAGAAAAATCAAAACAAGATGTGGCGCAAGCTGTGGAGCGAAGAGATGTTGAGTATGTAGTACAAAAAGGAGATAATCTAGCTAGTGTTGCAGCAAAGTTCGGTACAGCAGTTAGCGATTTAAAGCAATGGAATAAGTTAAAAGACAACACTATTGTGGCAGGTAAAAATTTAATTGTTGCTAAAGATGAGGTGGCACTTATTTCAGATAAAGCCACAGTAAGTACTTTTAAATCAAAGTCTAGCACGGCTACATCAAAGAAATCGAATTCCGATTATTATGTAAAAAAAGGAGACTCCTTATTTAGCATTGCCAAAAAATATCCTGGCGTTACTGCCTCCGATCTAAAAAAATGGAACGGTATTAGCGGTGAAGATTTGAAACCCGGAATGAAGTTAAAAATTAACGGTTAATCTAATTAACGTGTACATTTGGGTTTTTTAAAAAGTATTTATACCATGCAAAAAGCCCTTTTATTTGTTGTTCTCGCTGTCATTCTATTTTCTTGCAAGAAAGAAGACAATACGGTATTGAGACAATCTTCAGGAAAAATAAATACCATTTCAGTTATTATTGATGATCCGTTGTGGAACGGTGAAGTAGGCGATAGTCTTCGGAATAAATTGGCTTCTCCCGTTATTGGATTGCCACAAGAGGAGCCTTTGTTTAACATTAATCAGTATCCTACCAAGTTGCTTGAAGGTTTCATGACGGCAACTAGAGCTATTATCGTTGTTAAAAAGGGCCAACAAAATGCTTTCGAGATTAAG
Organism: uncultured Flavobacterium sp.; assembly: GCA_964566045.1. GTDB lineage: Bacteria > Bacteroidota > Bacteroidia > Flavobacteriales > Flavobacteriaceae > Flavobacterium. The sequence goes on along the minus strand of CAZMHK010000001.1, from coordinate 45,093 downwards.
AAGAATCAATATGCCACACCACAGCATGTTTTTCATATTTCAGGTAAATCTGCTGCTGATTTAATTCAGTCTATCGAAACTAACGCTCCATTGCTAATACAAACAATTAAAAATGGAGAGATTGCTGAAACTCAAAAACAGCATCGTTCGTCACTTATTGATCCAAAACTTATTCGAAATAAATTTCATTTGTCTGTAGATATTCCAACCGGCTATGCCTATGTGTTACAGAAAAGAAATTTCATGTGGCTAAAAAAAGAAATTATAGGCGGTAACACCAGTTTGCTCTTGTCTCAAGTTCCGTTAAACGGAAAAAAAATGCAATTGGATGCCAGTAGAACCATTATCAAAGTACGTGATTCTGTGGGAGGGCTTTACATTAGAGGCAAAGAACCTAATACTAACATGATCACCGAGGAGGCCTATGCGCCCTATTTTGCCAAAATTCAGTTAGATGGTAAAAATGCCTTTGAAACAAAAGGAACTTGGCAACTTAAAAATGATTTTATGTCGGGTCCTTTTATCAATTATGCTATTGTTGATCCCGCTTACAATAGGCTTTTGGTAATTGAAGGCTTTTGCTACGCTCCATCAAAAGATAAACGCGATTTAATGCACGAATTGGAATCAATTATAAAATCAGTAAGGGTGGTAAAAAGAAAGCGTTAAAATGCTTTAATTTGTATGAAAAAATAAAAGGTATACAATGACAATTCAATGGGAAATTAAGGCTTTTGATGCTCTTAGCGTACACGAACTTTATGATTTATTGCAGCTGCGAAGTGAGATTTTTGTAGTAGAGCAAAATTGTGTGTACTTAGATTTAGATGGTAAGGACAAAGTGGCTTTACACTTGTTGGGTAAATATGACGGTAAAATTGTGGCGCATTCTAGATTGTTTGCTGCCGGAATTTCTTTTGATAATGCATCTATTGGTCGTGTAACGGTTTCAGCTCAATACCGCGACAGAAAATGGGGACACGAATTAATGCAACACTCCATAGCTGGAATTGCCAAACATTTTAACGAATCTAAAATTACTATTGGGGCGCAACTGTACTTGAAAAAGTTCTATGAAAGTCATGGATTTGTGCAAACTAGCGAAATGTATTTAGAAGATGATATTCCGCATATTGAAATGATTCGATCGTAGTTTACTTGATTGCTTTCTATCAGTTTTAAGTGAAGAAGTAACATAAAAAAAGCCCTTTTTGTCTTCAAAAAGGGCTTTTTTGCGTTTGGTAACGACATTACATTTTTAAAATGGCTTTGTATTCAGTTCCTGAGTTGAGTATGCTTACCCCTTTCTTAATTTCAGCGTTATTTTTAGTGTAATACTGATACAAACCTTCTTGATACTGATATCTTTTAATGATTTCGTCAAGCAATAAATTCTTGATTTCTTTTTGGTGTTTGTCTAGTAAAGCATTTTCTGACTTTTGCAAAGCGCTCAATAATTGCTGGTATTCTGCTTGAATCGATTCGTCTAGATTTTCTTTTTTGGCTGCAGCCAAAGTGTTTTTTAGAGCTATTTCAGTCTCCGTGTCAAAATTAAATTTTTGGACTTTTAAAAACTGCTTAAAGTCAGCATAATCCGCATCGGTAATCACAGGGATTTGCTTTCCTAAGTTCGGATTTTTATAATAATACACAGTGGCATAATTAAAAATGCCATCATTTCGAAGTAAGGCATTGCTAATTGGGCTTGATTTGGCTTCGTCTAATTCTACGTCGGGTTGAATACCGCCGCCATCATATACCGTGCGCCCTTTGCGGGTTTTAAAAGCGTTAAAATTCTTGGCATCGGTTTTAATTGCCATGCCGTTTTTATCTTTTTTGGAATAATCCAAAGCTTGAATACATCTACCCGAAGGCGTGTAGTAGCGAGAAATAGTTACTTTTAGTTGTGTGCCAAAGGTTAAATCAACGGGTCTCTGTACCAATCCTTTTCCAAAACTTCGACTACCAACAACTACGGCGCGGTCTAAATCTTGCAAGGCTCCGGCAACAATTTCAGAAGCTGAGGCACTGCGTCCGTTAACTAAAATTACCAAAGGAATCGTCGTGTCTACGGGATTTTGAGTGGTTTTATAAGTCGTGTTGTGTTTTTCTATTTTCGATTTTGTAGTTACAATAACTTCGTTTTTTTCTACAAAAAGATTACAGATGTTAACTGCTTCGTTCAATAAACCGCCCGGATTGTCGCGAACATCCAAAATAATGCGTTCAGCGCCTTCGGCTTTAAGTTGCTCCAAAGCTTCCTTAGTTTCATTCGAAGCTTTTTTGTTGAAATGTGCCAGAACGATATAGCCTGTTTTGTCGTCAATTTTTGCAAAAAACGGCACCGATTTAATGGCAACTTCGTCCAGAACAATTTCTGTTGTGTTTGTTTTTCCTTGGCGGAGGTATTTTATGGCTATTTTGGTGTTTTTGGCACCTTTTAAAAGTTGCGAAGCATCATCTTTAAAATCAGCTAAAAGCACATCTCCAATTTGAATAATGGCATCACCAGGACGCAATCCCGCTTTATCCGCCGGAAAGTCTTTGTACGATTCTTTGATAATCAATTGATCTTCTTTGCGAGTCAACATGGCACCAATACCAGTGTACTCGCCAGTATTGTTGATCTTAAATCGAACGACATCTTGCTCATTAAAATAAACTGTGTACGGGTCTAAGTTGGCAAGCATTCCTTTGATGGCTTTGTCCATTAAGTCTCCCGGATTGGTTTCGTCAACATAATTCCTGTTCAATTCTTTGAAAAGAGTGGTGAAAATTTCAATTTGCTTGGCTATTTCAAAAAAGTCGTCTTTAAAACTACTTCCAATAAACAGAAAAGAGGAAGCAACAACTGGAATTATAAATTTTTTTTGAAGAAAGTTCATAGGTTGGTGTAAGTAAATTAGAAGTCACTAAAATAACAATAAATCGTTTAATAGTTGGCTATTGACAGCTGAAACATTCAACAGAAATTTTAAAAGTCTTTAACCTTTTACAATTCAGTACTATCTTGGTTTTCAGTTGTTGGTTTCGGACTGTTTTGGGCCACAAATTTTTCAAACAGTTGTTTGGTTTTTGTGTTGATTTCTTGATAAGTCAAGCGTTCTTTGGTTTGGTAAAAAAACATAAACGAATACGGTTGGTCCAGATTATCAATCAAAAGGTGTTTGTTTAATCGGTACGTTTCACGCAAAACGCGCTTAAAGTAATTTCGATCTACTGCTTTTTTAAAATTCTTTTTTGAAACGGAAACTCCCATTTTTATTTTCCCGTCTGAGGTGTCGTTTGGGCCAAATGAACCTGCTTTGTAAACCAATCGCAAAGGATATTTTGAGACAGATTTGCCCTCAGTAAACAACAATTCAATAGTGATTTTGCTCTTTAATTTTTCTGATTTTGGGTAGGTAAAATTCATTTTTGCTGACTAAAAAATTGGTAGTATAACCCGCAAATTTACGATTTAAGCAATAGCAAGTATATTATTTTGCGTTTAAATAGTGCTAAAAATATATTTATTACTTTTGTCGCAAAATTGTAACAGCATGCAAAAACTAATTTCCTATCCTATTTCCGTAATTTATTATCTTTGTTTCGGTCTTACCTTGGTTATTTTTCACCCTATTCAATGGGTTTGCTTCAATGTTTTTGGTTATCAAGCCCATAAAAAAAGTGTTGATTATTTGAATTTTTTTCTGGTAAAATGCACTAATTTGATGGGAACGCGCTATACTTTTAAAAATGTAGAGAGCATCCCGAAAAATGTACCTTTGATTTTTGTGTGCAACCACCAAAGTATGTATGATATTATTGCAATGATTTGGTATTTACGCCGTTTTCATTGTAAATTTGTAAGCAAGAAGGAACTAGGAAGCGGTATTCCTAGTGTTTCTTATAATTTACGTCACGGCGGATCAGTTTTAATTGATAGAAAAGACCCTAAGCAAGCCATTCCGGTTATCAAAGGTTTGTCAGAGTACATTGAAAAACACAAACGATCAGCAGTTATTTTTCCTGAAGGAACCCGCAGTAAAACGGGTGTTCCCAAAGCTTTCTCTCAAACGGGCTTGAAAATTTTGTGCAAAAATGCACCTTCAGCCTACGTAGTTCCTGTGAGCATAAACAATTCTTGGAAAATAGTTAAATATGGGTTTTTCCCCGTAGGTTTAGGAAATCGCCTTACCTTTGTAATACATAAACCGCTAGCAGTGAGCGAATACAACTTTGCTGATTTAATGGAACAAACCGAAACAGCAGTTGTTCAAGGAATAAAAATTTAATTTATATATAATGTCAATAAAAAACATTCGACTAGAAGTAATGCAGTTTTTGGAAAAAAACGTAGATAGCTTTGTCGATCAGTACCTGATTCCTGTTGAAAAAATATGGCAACCGACTGATTTCTTGCCTAATTCTCAAAGTGATAATTTCTTTGATGAGGTTAAAGAATTACGCGAAATAGCCAAAGATTTACCTTACGATTTTTGGGTTACGCTTGTAGGTGATACTATTACTGAAGAAGCTTTGCCAACCTACGAATCTTGGTTGATGGATGTAGAAGGTGTTGATAACGTGGAGCGTAATGGTTGGGCTAAATGGATCAGACAGTGGACAGGTGAAGAAAATCGTCACGGTGATTTACTAAACAAATATTTGTACTTGTCAGGTCGTGTAAACATGCGTGAGGTTGAAATGACTACACAGCACTTAATTAACGACGGTTTTGATATTGGTACGGGTACAGATCCTTACAAGAACTTTATTTACACCAGTTTTCAAGAGTTAGCTACCTATGTATCGCACAATCGTGTGGCGCAAATGGCTAAGAGATATGGTGATAACAAACTATCTAAAATGTGTAAAATGATTGCTGGCGATGAAATGCGTCACCACCATGCATACAGCGAATTTGTGAATCGTATTTTCCAAATTGATCCAAGCGAAATGATGTTGGCTTTTCAATACATGATGAAAGCTAAGATTGTAATGCCAGCTCATTTTTTAAGAGAGTCTGGTGAAAAGATAAGTACTGCTTTTGAGCAATTTTCTGATTCTGCACAACGTATTGGGGTATATACGGCTGCTGATTATGTTGAAATCATGCAAAAATTGATTGACAAATGGGAAATTGATAAAATAGGAAATTTAACTGACGAGGCCGAGAAAGCACGTGACTACCTTATGAAGTTACCAGCCAGAATGGCTAAAATTTCAGAGCGATTGGTAGTTCCGCAAGAATCGCACATTTTTAAGTGGGTTGAGCCTGCTTTGGTGCGTTAATCAAGTCAAACAAAATTATAAGATGTTGAATGCTATTGTATAAACGATAGTGTTCAGCATTTTTTTAAACCAAATTTTAATGAGTTCAGAACAATTAATTACAGATACAATTGCTTTTGTAAAACAAGAATTGCAAAATGCAGAGGGCGGCCACGATTGGTTTCATATTGAGCGCGTGTACAAAAATAGTTTGCTTATTGCAAAGACAGAAGAGTGTGATGCTTTGGTAGTGCAACTGGGTGCTTTGCTACACGATATTGCCGATAGTAAGTTTCACAACGGAGACGAAACGGTAGGTCCGAGAGTAGCCCGAGAATATTTAGAATCGAAAGCAGTGACTCAAGATGTTATTGATCATGTGGTGCTCATTATTGAAAACATCTCGTACAAAGGCGGTAATTTTGAAAAGAAATTTAGTTCAAAAGAATTGGATATTGTTCAAGATGCTGATCGTTTAGATGCGATTGGCGCCATCGGAATTGCTAGAACGTTCAATTATGGCGGTTTTAAGAATAGAACGCTCTATGACCCTGAAATTGCTCCAAAAATAGCTATGAGTAAGGAGGAGTACAAAAATAACGATTCGCCTACCATCAATCATTTTTACGAAAAGTTATTGCTTTTAAAAGATAAAATGAATACCCAAACAGGGAAACAAATAGCACAACAGCGTCATAAATACATGGAAGGTTTCCTTTCTCAATTTTATGCAGAATGGGAAGGAGAGAAGTAGTTGTATAAAGCAGCTGTAATTGAGCTAATTGAGTTGATTTTACAGTTGCTTTTTGTATTAACAAATATTTATTACCTAATACTTGCCAGAATACTTTACTAGATTTAGTTTTGCAAAGATAATGAGAAAGGCAATTTTACATACGATCATTTTATTTATACTGCTTTTTGCAAGCAATAGTGCCGTGTTTGCTCATAACTCGGTAAGTCTTATTGCAAACGCCTTCTCACAAAACCTTACAGTTAAATCACAGATTGAAGTAAATGCTCCGTTTACTTTTCAAGCTACAATTACAAATCCTGTAAAAGATTTTTATTCGAATAGGATCATTGTAAGTGATGATAATCAGCAAGAAGAGACAGAAACAAATGTTGCTAAAAAAAGTATAGAAAAAGCAACAGCATTCGTTTCCTATTACCACAAGCAGTTTGAATTAGCTTTACGCAATTATACCAACGACTCTATCGCGAAAGTTAAAGAGCCATTTTACTTTCCTTCTTATAATCCTCTTTACATAGTTTTTGAGGTTTTCCGAATTTGATTTGATTTTTTGAGGTAACTCAAAGCCATTATTTACTCCGTGTTTAGTATCTGTTTTTTTAAAACGGATGTTTAAATAGCGGCTTGCTGTGTTGTTTTATTTTCAAGAAACAACCACGATAATTTCAATACTATTTCGCTTAAAAAATCAAATCATAATGAAAAAAAATTTAGTATTTATAGGGCTTTTGGCAGCTCTATTTACAATTAGTTGTAATTCTCATAAAGAAGAAAAAAAAAAAGAACGAATCTTTCAAGTTACCAATCCTGTAGCCATGGATACCTCCATTGTAAAGGAATATGTTTGCCAAATTCACTCCATTCGACATATTGAATTACGAGCAATGGAAAAAGGATACTTGCAAAAAATAAATGTAGATGAAGGACAAAAAGTATCCAAAGGCCAGCCCATGTTTCAAATTATGCCCAATATTTACCAAGCAGAAGTGCAAAAAGCAAAAGCTGAGGGTAATATGGCTCATATTGAATATAAAAACACCAAGCTACTTGCTGATAGCAAGGTAGTTTCACCAAATGAATTAGCGCTTTCGAAAGCTAAATTAGATAAAGCCAATGCCGAAATTCTTTTGGCAAAAACTCATTTAGGATTTACTAACATCAGAGCTCCTTTTAATGGACTTATTGATCACTTTCATGTAAGGGAAGGAAGCATGCTTGAAGAAGGTGAATTATTAACAACGCTTTCTGACAACAGTAAAATGTGGGTTTATTTCAATGTCCCTGAGGCTGAATATTTAAACTACGTAGTAAGCGCAAATAGTGGTAAAAAGCAAAAAGTGCAATTGCTTATGGCCAATAACATTATCTTCAATCAACCTGGAGTTGTAGAAACTATTGAGGGTGAATTTAACAATGAAACAGGAAACATCGCTTTTAGAGCTACATTCGATAATCCAAAAGGAATTTTAAGACACGGTGAAACAGGCACGGTTTTGATGACTATTCCAGTTAAAAATTCACTTTTGATTCCACAAAAAACAACATTTGAGGTGTTAGACAAACGCTATGTCTATGTAATTGACAACAATGGAATAGTTAAGCAAAGGGAAATTACCATTGGGGCCACATTAGAAAATCTGTTTGAGGTTAAAAAAGGATTGAAGGCAAATGATCATGTTTTGCTAGATGGTTTACGACTGGTAAAGAACAATGAAAAAGTCAAATTTAAGGTTCAAAATGCTAAAAAAGTATTGGCCAATCTTGACGTTTACGCAGAGTAACAACCCTTAAAAAAGATCAAAATGTTTAAAAAATTTATTCAAAGACCCGTCTTAGCCATTGTTATTTCGGTCATCATTGTATTTATGGGTTTGCTGGCAATCAAACAATTACCCATTTCACAATTTCCAGAAATTGCCCCCACAACCGTTAATATCTTTATCGCCTATCCGGGATCTAGCTCGGATGTTTTAGTAAAATCGACTTTAATTCCGCTAGAAACAGCCATTAACGGAGTGCCCGGAATGCGCTACATTGCCTCAGATGCTACGAGTGCTGGAGAAGGGACCATTCGTGTAATTTTTGAACCTGGAACAGATCCAAACGTCGCCGTAATTCGGGTAAAAACCAGGGTAGATCAGGTGATGCCTCTCTTACCCGATTTGGTTCAACGTGAAGGAGTTATTATTACACCTGTGCAACCAAGTATGTTGATGTATGTTGATTTGTATAGCAAAAAAGGACATGATGTTGATGAAAAATTCCTTTATAATTACGCATACACAAAAATGCTTCGTGAAATTCAACGTATTGATGGAATTGCGAGTGCGCAAATACTCGGAAGCCGTAAATATGCCATGCGTATTTGGTTAAAACCAGATCGCATGCGTGCGTACAACATTTCTGCAGAAGAAGTTATGAAAGCCATGCAAGAGCAAAGTATTTTGGCAAGGCCAGGAAGACTCGGTCAAAGTTCAGGTATAAAATCACAAGCACTTGAATATGTTTTAACCTATCGAGATAGATTCACCGAGCCTCAAGAGTACAAAGATGTTATCATTCGTGCCAATTCCAGTGGAGAGCAAATTAAACTCGGCGATATTGCCAACGTTGAATTAGGAAGCGAATTTTATGATATTTATGATAATTTGGATGGAAAACCATCAGCTTCAATCGTTTTAAAACAAACGCTTGGAACCAATGGTAGTGATGTAATAAAAGATGTAAAACTCAAATTAAAAGAACTAGAGAAGGAACTTCCTCCTGGTGTTGATTACAAAATTAGTTATGATGTATCGAGCTTCTTAAACGCCTCAATTGAGCAAGTAATTGATACGCTTCGTGATGCTTTTATTTTAGTTTCAATCGTCGTATTCTTGTTTTTGGGCGATTGGCGCTCTACCTTAATTCCTGTCATTGCGGTACCTGTTTCCTTGATTGGTGCTTTTTTTGTCATGCAATTGTTTGGTTTATCAATCAACTTAATTACACTATTCGCCTTAGTTTTAGCCATCGGTATTGTAGTTGATGATGCTATTGTCGTCGTCGAGGCGGTTCATGTCAAAATGGAGGAGGAACATCTCACTCCTTTTAAAGCTTCTAAAGCCGTTTTGGGCGAAATTGGGGGAGCAATTATTGCAATTACCCTAGTCATGGTATCGGTATTCATTCCTATCTCTTTTATGAGTGGACCCGTTGGTGTGTTTTACCGCCAATTTTCAATCACCATGGCTGGTTCTATTATCATATCTGCGGTGGTTGCTTTAACCCTTACGCCAGTACTTTGTGCCATGTTACTCAAGCACAATCACGGTCAAGCCAAAACAAAATCACCTATTGATCGCTTTATTGATTGGTTCAACAAAGGATTTGAAAAACTAACGGGTCGTTATATAGGCATTTTAAAACATATTGTCAACCGAAGGGTTATCACATTCGGAATTCTTATTGCGTTTTCTTTTGCCACGTATTTCACAAATAAAGCCTTACCCGCTGGTTTTATACCTAGTGAAGATCAAGGGATGATTTATGCTATCATTCAAACTCCGCCGGGAACTACACTAGAACGTACCAACGATGTAGCGAAAAAACTGCAGCAAATTTGCGAAAAAGTAGAGGGCGTTTCGTCAGTATCTTCTTTAGCTGGTTATGAAATTATGACAGAGGGTCGTGGGTCGAATGCAGGAACTTGTTTAATCAACCTCAAACCTTGGCACGACAGAAAACACAATGTGCATGAAGTTATGGAGGAACTCGAAGAAAAATCGAAAGATTTAGGTGCAGTTATCGAATATTTTGAACCGCCAGCAGTACCTGGATTTGGATCATCAGGCGGATTTTCATTGCGCTTGTTAGATAAAACAGATGGAACTGATTATCAAGAATTTCAAAAAGTAAACAATGATTTCCTGGCAGAATTAGAAAAACGTAAAGAACTTACAGGTGTATTCACCTTTTACTCGGCCAATTATCCGCAGTTAAAACTCAATATTGATAACAAAGCAGCCATGCAAAAAGGCGTTTCGATCGGAAAAGCGATGGATAACTTAAATATCCTTATCGGAAGTACTTACGAACAAGGTTTTATCAAATTTGGACAATTCTTTAAAGTGTATACCCAAGCGGCTCCTGAGTACAGAAAAATACCTTCGGATTTGGAAAAATTATTTGTAAAAAATGACGCAGGAGAAATGGTGCCTTATTCCGCTTTTATGAAAGTAGAAAAACACTTAGGGCCAAATGAAATTACGCGATACAACTTGTACAATTCCGCTGCTATTAGAGGTTTGCCGGCTAAAGGTTACACGAGTGCCGATGCTATTAATGCCATTAAGGAAGTTGCGGTTTCAAAACTGCCAAGAGGGTATGACATTGCTTGGGAAGGACTATCTTATGATGAAGCCAAAACCGGAAATGATGCTTTGTATGTCTTTGGTATTGTACTAATCTTTGTTTACTTGGTATTAGCAGCACAGTATGAGAGTTTTGTATTGCCTTTTGCGGTATTGCTTTCATTGCCAATTGGATTTTTTGGATCGTTTGCTTTATTGAAACTAATGGGATTATCCAATGATGTTTATGCCCAAATTGGAGTGATTATGCTTATTGGATTACTCGGTAAAAATGCAGTGTTGATTGTTGAAGTCGCTGTCCAGAAGCGCGCCCAAGGCATGAGCATTGCAGATGCAGCTTTAGAAGGGGCTAAATTGCGTTTTCGACCAATTTTGATGACTTCTTTTGCTTTTATCGCAGGACTTATTCCATTGGTTTTAGCTAGCGGAGCGGGTGCTATTGGCAATCGCACCATTGGAGGTTCAGCAATGGGAGGGATGATTATTGGGACCTTATTTGGTGTTTTCGTCATTCCAGGTCTGTATTATACTTTCGCTAAAATGAGTGATGGTCGTAGTTTGATTCAAGATGAAAATTTTGAACCTGCATCCGAAGAGTTTATGAGAACCAGCGAAAACGAAAGTGGTTTAAAATCAAAACTGAGAGCCATGAACAAACAATTGAAAAAATTAATGAAAAGTGACGAAGAAAATGAATAAACTAATTTTCAAAATTATAAATGTAAGGTCAGTGCTAGTACTGACCTTATCCACCATAGTTTTTCAAAGCTGTGTGCCTACAAAAACAGTGCGTGAGGAAAAAAAAGATTTGCCTCAACAATTTCAAAATGTAGTGTCCAACGATACTACAAATTCGGCCCAAATGAAATGGAAGGAATTCTTTAATGATGATAAATTAATAGCGCTAATTGATTCCGCATTAGTAAACAATCAGGAGCTTAATATCCTACTGCAGGAGGTAGACATGGCTAAAAACGAAATTCAAGCCAGAAAGGGAGAGTATTTGCCTTTTGTAGGGCTTCAAGCAGCTGCCGAAGTAGAAAAAGTAGGTCGCTATACGAGTCAAGGTGCTAACGATGCCAATACCGAAATTAAACCTGGTCATGAGTTCCCTGAACCACTACAAAATTACAAAGTGGGTGCATTTGCCACTTGGGAACTGGATATTTGGAAAAAATTACGTAATGCCAAAAAATCAGCTGTGATGGAATACCTTTCAACTGAAGCCGGCAAAAACTTTATGGTTACTAATCTCATTGCTGAAATAGCCGATTCCTATTATGAATTACAAGCTTTAGACAATAAGCTCGCGATTGTAACTCAAAATCTAGAATTGCAAAACAACGGGTTAAAAACCATTCGCCTACAAATGCAAGCAGCCAAAGCAACCGCCTTGGGAGTACAAAGATTGGAAGCTGAAGTCTATAAAAACACTGGTGAATTGTATCAAATTCAACAAGAAATTGTAGAAACGGAAAACAAATTGAATTTTTTACTAGGCCGTTCTCCTCAATACATCAACCGCAATTCGGATCATTTTATTGAACAAAAAATTGATACTCTGTATGTGGGTATTCCTTCTCAGCTTTTGATTAATCGCCCTGATATCAAACAGGCGGAATATGAATTGCAAGCCGCAAAATTGGATACACAGGTAGCTAAAGCAAATTTTTATCCGTCTTTCACACTTAAAGCAGGTGTAGGATTAGAATCGTTTAATACTAAATATTTAACTACAATGCCAGAATCTCTATTGTATGGATTGGCGGGAGACATGATTGCTCCTTTGATCAACAGAAATGCTATCAAAGCAACTTATTTGAATGCTAATGACAGACAATTACAAGCCGTTTTCGAATATGAAAAAACGATCTTAAATGCTCATATCGAAGTTTTAAATGGTTTGTCAAAAATAGAGAATTTAAAGAAAAGTTACGAGCAAAAAGAAAATCAGGTTGCGGCTTTAACGAATTCAATTGAAATTATAAACAAACTATTCACTTCAGCAAGAGCTGATTATATGGAAGTTTTACTCACACAACGTGATGCTTTGGAGTCTAAACTGCAATTGGTTGAAACCAAAAAAGAACAATTAATTGCAAAAGTAAATATGTACAAATCATTAGGAGGTGGATGGAACTAGTTGACGAGTACAACATTTTTATTTAAACTGTAAAGCCACTCCTTAAAATAGAGTGGCTTTGTTTTTTATTAGCGTTATGATATTGACAAATAATTTATAGGCTAATTATTTCCCAGTAAAAACTGCTTTTCTTTTCTCTAAGAAAGCCGTTGTTCCTTCTTTAAAATCTTGTGTTCCAAAACATTTACCAAAGGCTTTAATCTCGGCTTCATAGCCGTTTTTTCCTTCCTTAAAGTTAGCATTTACAGCTTTGATAGCTTTACCAATGGCATAAGGAGAGTTTTTAATTATTTTACCAGCAATAGTCATACAAAACGCTATTAATTCTTCTTGCGGTACCACGTGATTAACTAATCCCATTCCGTACGCTTCGGTACCGGTAAGCATTCCGGCAGTCATAATAAGTTCCATAGCGCGACCTTTTCCAACTAGTTGAGGCAAACGTTGTGTTCCTCCGTAACCCGGAATTACGCCCAATGAAACTTCAGGTAAACCCATTTTGGCATTGTCTGATGCTACTCTAAAATGGCACGCCATCGCCAATTCTAAGCCGCCACCTAAGGCAAAGCCGTTAACCGCTGCAATTACAGGAGTTTTTAAATTTTCTATGAAATCGAATAATTTTTCTTGTCCTTCGGCAGCCAATTGCGTTCCTTCTTCAATAGAGAAATGAGCAAATTCCGAAATATCAGCACCAGCAACAAAAGCTTTTTCACCGCTACCAGTTAATACAATAGCTCTTATTTCGTCATTTTTGGCCAATATTTTAAACGCTTTGTGCAAGTCAGAAATCGTTGCAACATTTAGCGCATTGAGTTTTGTAGGACGATTGATGGTAACCGTGGCAATGTTATTTTCAGTAGTAATTAAAATGTTTTCGTAGTTCATATATTTTGTTTTTTATGTGTGCAAAATGGGTAGCGATACCGTAAAAGTGGTTCCTTTTCCGTATTCGCTCTCAAAGGTAATTGTTCCTTTATAATTTTCAATAATGTTTTTTATGATTCCAAGACCAAGTCCCATTCCACTGCTTTTGGTGGTGAATTTAGGTTCAAAAATACGATGTACATCACTTGCCTGAATTCCAACTCCATTATCTGAAACGGTGATCAAAACGGTATTCATTTCTTTACGAATGGTAACGGTAACTTTCTTTTCTTCTTGCTGCTCGGGTATGGACTGAATGGCGTTTTTGGCCAAGTTGGTAATTATACGAATGAGTTGCGTACGGTCAATTTTAGAAATAATTTCGGGTGATTCGCTTTTGAATTCAATATAATCTTCATTAAAAATATCCATGGCAAGCTCAACTACTTCAACCACATTCAGGGTTTCGTTTTGTTGTGCTGGCATCGAAGCAAAGTTTGAAAATGCCGAAGCCACAGCGCTCATGGTATCAATTTGTTGAATGAGTGTTTCAGAGTAATCATTCATTTTTTGTTTGACATTGGCATCAGTGGGGTCAAATTTACGCTGAAAACTCTGCACGGTTAAACGCATTGGAGTTAACGGATTTTTGATTTCATGCGCTACTTGTTTGGCCATTTCGCGCCAAGCGCCTTCTCGTTCGCTTTGAGCCAGTTTAATAGCACTTTTTTCCAATTCATCTACCATGGCGTTGTAGGCTTTGATAAGTAAATTGATTTCTTTGCTATTGGCCTCCAAAACAATTTTTTCGTTTTTTTGATTTAAGCTAGTTTCACTCAACTTGTCAGAAATAGTTTTGAGCGATTTAGTAATGTACGATGATAAAAAATAGGCGAGTGCAAAGGCCATGACCAACATAAAAGTATATACTTGACCCAAGCGAATCAGAAAGTTTTTGAGCTCATTTTCGTAATAGCCATCATCCTCTACGTAAGGTAAATTTAAAATACCAAGAGGTTTGAATTTGTCGTCTTTGATTTGACTAAATGCCGAACGATTTTTTTTGCCTTCGATCGTTTTGATATCTACATATCTCTTTTCAATAGAAGAGCGTACCAGTTTTAAAATGTATTTCGGGATCGGCGGCGCTACTTTATCAACTGAAAAGGACTCTTTTGATGATTTTAATAATTTTCCATCCAAACTATAAATATTGATTTCGATGTTGTGGATGTGGGCCAATTCGTGAATTTTATCTTTAAAAATTAAATCTAAATTCGCCGCATTCAAAGGATATGTCGTAGTAGAAAGAATAAAATTAATGTGCTGTTTTACTGCATTTTCATTGCGCTCGAGGCGTTCTTGATGGTATTCTTTAGCCTCATTTTTAAACTGAATAATTGATATTGACGCTAAAATTACCGAAGCCATTAATATCAATACAATCATGGATAGGAAAATCCTAATCCGCAGGGAAAGCATTGCTATTTTGAAGCCTTTGAACATGTTGAGTAATTTACAATAGCTGTTTATTATCTGGATTTAAATTAAGAATTATTGCGTTCTCTTATTTTTTTATAAAATTGGAAGCCCAGCATTAAAATTACTGAGAACAAAATGATTCCAACTACACCGTATATCCAATTGAATGCATTTTTTAAAATCACTAAAAATACTACAGCGAAAAGAATAATTGTGGCTCCTTCATTCCATAATCGCATAAAATTAGAGGTGTATCTCACTTCGTTTCTTTGTAATTGATTAAAGATTTGGTGGCATTTTGCGTGATATAAATACAATAAAAATACAAATCCTAGTTTTACATGCATCCAAGGCATTTGTAACCAAGCTTGACCCAATTCTGTAAAAAACAACATCCAAAAAGCAAAAATACTCGCTAAAATTGCTGATGGCCAGGTAATAATGTACCACATGCGGTAGGTCATTATTTTGTATTGGTTTTGTAAAATTTCTTTTTCTGGTGAGGATTTAGAGGCAGCTTCTATTTGGTAAACAAAAAGGCGTACAATATTAAAAAGTCCCACAAACCAAGTGATTACAAAGATGAGGTGTAGAGATTTAATGTAATTATAGTATTCCATTTATTTATTTTTTAGTTGTGTGTAGATTTTTAGGTTCAAATTGAAAATCGTCAGTGATTAAGCAACTGCATCAAAAATCAGAAGTTCAATTCGCAGTCCAAAAATACCTAAAAAAAGGTAGATTGACTACTTGCAGAAAAAAGAAAAATCCGAGTTTATGCCCAGCTAAAGCTGTTGAATAATTGACTTTTTATTTGGTTGTAAAATAGTCTATGCCGTTTCGTTCATTTCATTTCTTGAAAATGCTTCGCTAAACTATTTAGAGCTGTTTATTTTTTTATTAAAGTACAAGCCAAAATACTACCAGTAATAATTTTATAAGCTCTTTTATTGATTTTATTAAAAAATGATGGGCAATAAAACGGACACGACAATAATGTAATGCAAACCGGTTTATTGCCCAACAGTTAGGGAATTATCTATAAAAATTATGGATTTGTAGACGTTTACTTTACGAAAAGGCCGTTTAAATCATTTTTAGCTTGTTATAATTAACAGACAGCTTTGATAATTTTATACCGCAACAGTTTCGGCTGTTGCAGTACTTGTTGTTGTTACTTTTGACCAATTTGTAATCCAGTTGCTTACTGTTTTGCACCAATCGTCACTGTCATTTAAACAAGGAATTGCCATAAAGTTTTCGCCACCGTGGTGTAAAAATTCTTCGTTGGCTTCCATTGCAATTTCTTCCAATGTTTCTAAACAGTCAGAGACAAAAGCAGGAGTAACCACAGCTAAGTTTTTAATTCCTTTTTCAGGCATTTTGTTCACCTCTACGTCAGTGTATGGACGCAACCATTTGTCACCCGCTAAACGTGACTGAAAGGTTTGGCTGTATTTTCCTTCTGGAATTCCCAAAAGATTAACCACTTGTTTGGTAGTTTCGTAACATTGATGACGGTAGCAAAACTCATGCGCTGGTGATGGTGTGTTACAACAAGACCCATCAATTTTGCAGTGTGATTTGGTTACGTCTGTTTTACGAATGTGACGTTCTGGAATTCCGTGGTATGAAAACAACAAATGATCGTAATCAAACCCTTCTAAGTGTTCTTTTATGGAGTCAGCTAAATTTTGTAGATAGTCTGGTTTGTTGTAAAACGCAGGCACTATCGTGAATTTCATTTCAGGGAAATATTTTTTGCGGTGCTCTTCGGCTAATTCTAAAATGGTTGTAGTAGAGGCCATCGCGTGTTGCGGGTACAACGGAAACAACATTACTTCGGTCACTCCTTTATCATGCAGTTCTTGTAAACCAGACAATAAAGACGGATTTCCGTAGCGCATTGCTAGAGCAACAGGCACATCAACTTGCGCTTGTACTTTTTCGTGCATGCGGCGCGAAATAACAACAAGCGGAGATCCTTCGTCCCACCAAATTCTTGAGTAAGCTGCAGCTGATTTTTTAGGTCTCGTTTGTAAAATGATTCCACGTACCAATAATGCACGCAATAAAAACGGAACGTCTATCACGTACTTGTCCATCAAAAACTCATCTAAATAGGGCTTTACATCTTTTGGAGTTGGACTTTCTGGAGAACCTAAATTAACTAATAATACACCTTTCATCTTGTTGTTTTTTATTGGTACAAAAGTAAATAAACTTACTTTTTATATCTGGAGATTAACTATTTTTTATTTATCGTTTAATATCTAAAATCAATACCCTAATTCATGTTTGGGTTAATAGACATTAGGTATTTTTTTGGCGTAGTGGCAAATTTCTTTTTGAATGCTGCAATAAAATGACTGCCGGTACTATAGCCAATTTTTAACCCTACTTCGTTCACGTTGTAGGAGCCACTATCGAGTAGTTTGCGTGCAAAATCCATTTTGTAATCAAATAAAAATCCGTAAACGGTATCGCCATAAATTTGTTTGAAACCCATTTTCAACTTTTTGATATTCAATCCCACCTCGTCTGCAAGTTCTTGCAATCCCGGTGGTTCTGCCATGTTCGAAATAATGATTTCTTTGGCTTTTTTTATTTTAATTACATTGTCTTCATCAATCAAGAACGGACATTGCTCTGCATTTGGATCTTCGGTGCGGTTAAAATACAAACTTAACAATTCATAACCTTTGCCTTTGTAATACAGGTTTTTAATAGAAGGATGCAAATTGTAATGAAACAATTGCGATAATACAATTGCCATTGATGGACTTATATTTCCTTCGTTGTAGTATTTTTTGTCTTTGTTATCAGCACTTAAAAACGTGATATAATCAGCTTCGGTAGAGAAAAGGGCGTGAAATTTTTTTATGGATATTATTACAGAAATAACCCAAGAATTAGGCGCAAGTTCCAAGTTTAAGGGCAGTTCTTTTTGTGGATTATATAAAAGCAGTGACTTTTCCTCTTTTAGTTCTAAAGCATAGTTGCCTTGATTGAACAAAAATTTAGCATTTCCTTTGAGTCCAAAATGAAATTGAATTAAACCGCTCGTAACATCTCGTTGTGCAAACAAGGGTGCCGAACTATCATTTTGAAATCGAATTAACGTAAAATCGTTTTCAATTTTAATTTCTTCTTCCATGTTTTGATTTCTTTTTTAAAATTTTCAATCCTCGCGTTACTGCTGGACCGTTATAGCTATTCAAAATTAAATCTTTTTCATGGTTTTATTGGTTATGCGCTTGAATTTTATGCAAAATTTATTCTTTGTTCTTTAGCTAATGGCGGCGTTAATTTGGTTCGTTCTCTTGTATTTTTCAAAAGTTAAAAAAATTTGGTAGTTGAGGTGTCAATTTTCGTCAAATGTAAAGCAGCTTCATTTTACACTATTGTTTTTGTTTTTCTGACCGTTAAGCGATATTTTTTACAATTGCAAATCTGGTCTAAACAAACCCTTTATTTAGAATTAATTTACATAAGACACTAATAAAAGCTTGCTTTCAGTGAAAACCTACTCTTTTCAGGTATAAAATTGCCACTAAGAAGCTTTTAAATTGATAGCGTTATAAAAAGTACCTCTAGCGTTGTTTTTATCAAATACTTAGTAATAATTTTGTTGAACTTTTTAAGGAAAGTATAATATGGAAAAATTTAGTATGTCCAAAAACACCACTTTTTATGCTTTAGGCTTAAGTTACAAAAAAGCAGACGCAACCATGAGAGGGAAATTTAGCCTTGACGCTAGTGCACAATCGGCACTTTTGGCGCAAGCTAAAGCAGAAGGAATTGAGTCGTTATTAGTTACTTCTACCTGTAATAGAACTGAAATATACGGATTTGCTAATCATCCTTATGAACTTATCAAGTTACTTTGTGAAAACAGCAATGGCTCTGTCGAAGAGTTTCAAGAAGTAGCTTATATTTATAAAAGTCATGAAGCCATTAACCACATGTTTCGTGTAGGAACAGGTTTGGATAGTCAAATCTTAGGTGATTTTGAAATCATCAGCCAAATCAAAAACGCATTTAAAGTAAGTAAAACAGAAGGTTTAGTAAACACCTTTATGGATCGTTTGGTAAACTCAGTGATTCAGGCGAGTAAAAAAATTAAAACAGAAACAGAAATTTCATCTGGTGCAACATCAGTTTCGTTTGCATCAGTTCAATATATTATTCGCAATGTAGAAAACATTGGTAACAAAAACATATTGCTTTTTGGAACTGGAAAAATTGGTAGAAATACTTGCGAAAATTTAGTAAAACATACCAAAAACGGCCACATCACGCTAATCAATAGAACAAAAAATAAGGCAGAACAGCTTGCAGGGAAATTAAATGTAGTGGTAAAAGATTACGCCAATTTGCAAGAAGAAATTCAGCAAACGGATGTGCTAGTTGTGGCTACAGGGGCAAAGAATCCAACTATTGATAAAACACTTTTGAATCTTAAAAAGCCGCTTTTAATTCTGGATTTATCCATTCCAAGAAATGTAAATCCTGATGTTGCTGATATCGAAGGTGTAACATTAATTCATTTGGATTATTTATCTCAAATGACAGACGATACTTTAGAGAGAAGAAAGCAACATATTCCGGCAGCCGAAGCTATTATCGAAGATTTAAAGTTGGAACTGAACACTTGGATGAATGGCCGCAAATACGCACCAACTATTCATGCATTAAAAGCTAAGTTAAACGATATTGTGGCGAGCGAGTTGGCTTTGCAACGTAAAAAAACAGTTAATTTTGACGAGGAACAAGCTGATTTAATTAGTTCAAGAATCATTCAAAAAATAACCAATCATTTTGCTAGTCATTTAAAAGATGAAAACACCTCAGTAGACGATAGCATTGATTTTATTGAAAAAGTGTTTCAAATCGGGCAGTCTGCTTCAAAAGTAGTTCCATCAGTAATGGAAGAAAAATACAAGATTAATTTATCCTAGAATTATACAAATAATAGTCCTTTCGTTTTTTAAGGATGTAACCGTACTATGGCTCAAAAAGTAATTAGAATTGGGACTCGCGATAGCGAATTGGCACTTTGGCAAGCTCATACCGTCCAAAAAAAACTAAATGATTTAGGATACAAAACTGAAATTGTAGCCGTGAAATCGCAAGGTGATATCATTCTTGATAAGCCACTTTACGAATTAGGAATCACAGGAATTTTTACCAAAACACTCGATGTTGCTATGATTAATGGCGATGTTGATATTGCGGTACATTCTATGAAAGATGTTCCAACTGCATTACCACACGGAATTGTGCAAGCAGCTGTTCTTGAAAGAGCCAATACACTCGATATTTTAGTGCACAAAGGCAATCTCGATTTTTTAAATCAAACAGGAACAATCGCTACGGGTAGTTTGCGCCGTCAAGCACAATGGCTCAATAAATACCCTAATCATGCTGTAGTTGATCTGCGCGGAAATGTAAATTCCCGCATGAAAAAGCTGCAAGAAAGCGACTGGAGTGGAGCCGTATTTGCAGCAGCAGGGCTAGAAAGAATTAATCTTAAACCAGAAGATTATATTGATCTTGATTGGATGATTCCCGCACCAGCCCAAGGAGCTATGCTGGTTGTAGCCATGGCTGATGATGAATTTTCAAGACAAGCTCTGCACGAGTTGAACGACATTGATACAGAAGTTTGCACCCATATTGAAAGACAATTTTTAAGAACGCTCGAGGGCGGTTGTACAGCTCCAATTGGTGCTTTAGCTGTTTTTGTAGAAGACGATATTGTTTTTAAAGGTGTTTTGTTTTCTATTGATGGAAAAGAAAAAATAGAAGTAGAAAAAACCGTTCCAATGCAAGAGTGGAAAAAATTAGGATTCTTTTGCGCACAAGAAATTCTTGAAAATGGTGGAGTAGAGTTGATGAAATCTATAAAAGAGAAATTAAAAAAATAATGGAGCAAATTAGTATTTTATCTACCAAAACACTTTCTGGAACACAAAGAAAAGCGGTACTAGATGCCAACTTTGATCTCTTGGAACAAGATTTTATCGAAGTAACAAACACTCCATTTTCACTTCAAAATATTCAAGAAAATCTCATTTTTAGCAGTCAAAACGCTGTTTTAAGTTTGCTAGAACAAGAGGGTTGGGAAAGTTTACGAACTAAAACTGCTTTTTGCGTAGGCATCAAAACCAAAGAATTACTAGAGCAAAATGGTTTTACCGTAGATGTTTACATGGATTACGCCTCAGAGCTAGCCGAAATCATCACCTTGATTTACAGTCAAAACAGCTACACTTTTTTTAGTGGAAATTTGCGTAAGGAAACTTTGCCAGAAGCACTAAAAGATGCTGGAATAGTGTTTAATGAAATTGAAGTGTACCAAACTAAGTTGGCACCAATTAAAATTTCAAGTCTAGAAAATTTTGCAGGCATCCTCTTTTTCAGTCCATCGGGAGTAGAAAGTTACCTAAAAGAAAATAAGCTAAAAAAAGAAGTTTGCTTTTGCATTGGCGAGACTACCGCCGCAGCTTTAAAAGGAAAAACAAAGAGTATTGTAGTGGCCGAAGTGCCCACGATTGAAGATTTAATTATCGCACTCATAGAATATTATACAACAGAAGGCGAATAACGCCCATCAAATAGATCAAAACAAACCCTCAAAGAGGAATTAAAAAAATAGAATTATGTTAAAAAATGACTTGTTTTTAAGAGCACTAAAAGGAGAAACTGTTGAACGCCCACCGGTATGGATGATGCGTCAAGCAGGAAGGTATTTACCAGAATTTAGAGCTTTGCGAGACAAATATGATTTTTTCACTCGTTGCGAAACTCCAGAATTAGCCGCCGAAATTACGGTGCAACCTATTCGCAGAATTGCTCCAGATGCTGCCATTTTGTTTTCGGATATTCTTGTTGTGCCGCGCGCTATGGGAATTCACGTGGAATTAAAAGACAATTTAGGACCAATTATCCCAAATCCTATTCGTACAATGGAGCAAGTAAACCAAGTGTTTGTTCCGGATGTAAATCAAACTTTAGGTTATGTTTTTGATGCTGTGAAATTAACCAAAGAAATGTTGAACGATGAGGTGCCTTTAATAGGTTTTGCAGGTTCACCATGGACTATTTTTTGTTATGCGGTTGAGGGAAAAGGGTCTAAGAGTTTTGATACTGCCAAAGGATTCTGTTTCTCTGATCCAGTAGCGGCGCATACGTTGTTGCAAAAAATCACCGATACGACTATTTTATACTTACTAGAAAAAGTAAAATCAGGCGTGAATGCGGTACAAATATTTGATTCTTGGGGCGGTATGTTGTCGCCAGTTGATTACCAAGAATTCTCATGGAAATACATCAACCAAATCATCGATGCCTTGGCTGAGGTAACTCCAGTAATTGTTTTTGGAAAAGGATGTTGGTTTGCTTTGAACGAAATGGGTAAAAGTAAAGCCTCTGCGCTAGGAGTAGATTGGACTTGCTCGCCTAGAAATGCACGTTATTTATCAGGTGGAAATATCACACTACAAGGTAATTTTGATCCATCAAGATTGTTGTCACCAATTCCAATCATCAAGAAAATGGTTCACGAAATGATTGACGAATTCGGAAAAGACAAATATATCGTAAACTTAGGCCACGGTATTTTACCAAATATTCCGGTGGATCATGCCAAAGCATTTATTGATGCGGTGAAGGAGTATCAAAAGTAAACTGTCTCAGTTTCAGTTTTCAGAATAACTGCGACTGGAAACTGCGACTGATAACTGTTAAATATGAAAAATAAATTTTACCAATACATACAAAACCTGCAAGACCAGATTGTTGCTGGCTTAGAAGCCGTTGAAGGTCATGCCAAATTCAAGGAAGATCTTTGGGAACGTCCAGAAGGCGGCGGAGGACGAACACGTGTAATTGAAAACGGAAATGTAATCGAAAAAGGCGGTGTCAATATTTCGGCAGTGCACGGAAAATTACCCGATTCGATGCAAAAATTATTCAACGTAGGCGAAGCTGATTTTTTTGCCTGCGGATTGAGTTTGGTAATACATCCTAAAAACCCAATGGCACCAACGGTTCATGCCAATTGGCGTTATTTCGAAATGTATGACGATAACGGAAATGTTATCAACAGTTGGTTTGGTGGCGGACAGGACTTAACGCCCTATTATTTATTTGAAGAAGATGCGATTCATTTTCATCAAACGTGTAAAACAGCATGTGATAAGCACAATCCAGAGTTTTATCCCAAGTTTAAAAAACAATGTGATGCTTATTTTTGGAACGCACATCGTAATGAAGCTCGTGGACTCGGCGGATTATTCTTTGATTATTGCAAGGAAACCGAACAAATGTCAATGGAAAACTGGTACAATTTTGTAATTGAAGTTGGAAACAGTTTCCTACAAGCCTATGTTCCAATTTTAGAAAAAAGAAAAGATTTACCTTATACGGAAGCACAACGAACTTGGCAAGAAATCCGTCGTGGTCGTTATGTAGAATTCAATTTGGTACACGACAAAGGCACGTTATTCGGACTAAAAACCAACGGAAGAATCGAAAGTATTTTGATGAGTTTACCGCCACATGTTCAGTGGGTTTATGATCATAATCCAGAAGAAGGAAGCGAAGAGCAAATGTTATTGAAAGTGTTGGAGAATCCTGTTGAGTGGATAGTTTAGCTCCGTAGGAGCGATATATTTATAGCGTTGCGTTATATTTGAATAAATAATGTTGTTTTGATTTAGCTCCGAAGGAGCGCTATATTTATAGCAATTATATTTATAACAAATAATTTATGTAATTGAAATTGAATTCCGTAGGAATGACATCTTTAACCAACATCAATTTATAATGGCAAACACGTATTCGCAAATATACATCCAAATTGTCTTTGCTGTAAAAGGGAGACAAAATCTGATTTCTAATAAATGGAAAGATGAATTGTTCAAATATATCACTGGTATTGTCACAAATGAAGGTCAAAAACTGATTGCGATTAATGGAATGCCAGACCACATTCATATTCTAATTGGCTTAAAGCCAAATAAAGCTTTATCAGATTTAGTGAGAGATGTAAAAGCCAATTCATCAAGATTCATCAATGAAAAAGCTTGGATAAATGGTAAATTTGAGTGGCAAACAGGATTTGGAGCATTCACCTACAGCCATTCGCAATTGACAAATGTTATCACTTACATACAAAATCAAGAAGAACATCTTAAATCAAAAACATTCAAAGAAGAATATGTAGAATTTTTAAAATTGTATAATGTAGATTTTAAAAATGAATATCTTTTTGATGATGTTAATTAGAGATAAATATGTCGCCCTTACCGGGCTTAAAAACAGCACGATAAAACAAATTACTATAAACATTACGCTCCACTGGAGCTTGAAAAACTAAAAATATGTTCCCATTACAAAGAGGTCGTCGATTGAGAGTTAACGAATCCATTCGTTCCTTAGTTCGTGAAACTACATTAAGTCCAAATGATTTTATGTTCCCTATGTTTATTGCCGAAGGCGAAAACGTACAAGTCGAAATTCCATCTATGCCAGGAATTTTCCGCCGCTCTATTGATTTAACGGTTAAAGAAGTGCAAGAATTATTCGATTTAGGAATTCGAGCAGTAAACATCTATGTAAAAGTTAATGAAAATCTAAAAGACAACGCAGGTACTGAAGCTTGGAACCCCAACGGGCTCATGCAAAACGCCATTCGCGCTATCAAAGCAGCTTGTCCGGAAATGATTGTCATGCCTGATGTGGCTTTGGATCCATATTCTATTTATGGTCATGACGGAATCATAGCAAATGGCGATGTCGAAAATGATTCTACCAACGATGCTTTAGTAAAAATGGCTGTTTCTCACGCACAAGCCGGTGCTGATTTTGTAGCACCAAGCGATATGATGGACGGACGTGTACTACGCTTGCGCCAAGGTTTAGATGCTGCAGGGTATCATAACGTGGGGATCATGAGTTATTCTGCCAAATATGCTTCGGCATTTTACGGACCGTTTCGCGATGCTTTAGACTCTGCTCCAAAAGACGCTGATGTAGTAGTTCCAAAAAATAAAAAAACCTATCAAATGGATTATGCCAATCGTCTTGAAGCCATCAAAGAAGCACTTTGGGATGTTGAAGAAGGCGCTGATATGGTCATGGTAAAACCAGGAATTGCATACTTAGATATTGTTCGCGAGGTGAAAAATGCAGTTCATGTTCCCGTAACTGTATACCATGTTTCTGGCGAGTATGCCATGATCAAAGCCGCTTCCGAAAGAGGTTGGCTAGATCATGATCAAACCATGATGGAGCAGTTAATGTGCATCAAGCGTGCAGGAGCCAGTTTGATTTCGACATATTTTGCCAAAGAAGCTGCCATACTTTTAAATAAAAAATAATGAAAAAGATCCTTTGCTTAGTAGCCGTATGTAGCTTTCTATCTTGTAAAAAAGAAGAAACAAAGAAAGAATCCTTGTATCCAACAACTACTGAAACCGTTGCTCAAACTCCGGTAGAATTAGGAAAAGAAATTTTTGAAGGAAAAGGAAATTGCATTGCCTGTCACCAAATTGACAATAAAGTAATTGGTCCTAGCTTACAAGACATTGCGGGTATTTATAAAAGTAAAAATGCTGATATGGTCACGTTTTTAAAAGGTGAAGGTGAACCAATTGTAGACCCAAGTCAATACGAGGTGATGAAAGCTAACTTTGCACTCACAAAAGCCATGTCTGACGAGGAATTGAAAGCGCTAGAAGCCTATGTTTATTCTCATGTAAAATAAAGTTTTTAGGAGCTATATCCTGCTATCCGCTGTATTCCCGATTTA
Organism: uncultured Flavobacterium sp.; assembly: GCA_964566045.1. Lineage (GTDB taxonomy): Bacteria > Bacteroidota > Bacteroidia > Flavobacteriales > Flavobacteriaceae > Flavobacterium. The sequence goes on along the minus strand of CAZMHK010000001.1, from coordinate 19,420 downwards.
GAAAAACAAGGCTTTTTAGCCGTAGTTTTTCTAAATCGGGAGATGCCGCTTCTATCAGGGCTAAAACAAAAACCATTCGCAAGCACGAATGGTTTTTTTATGACCGTATGTAGTCTACAAAGATTATTTTTTTACCTTTAAAAAATGGAAACAGTCTACATCAATACTCCGCTAGGAATTGCTGCCATTACAGGTGATATACATGGTGTTTCTGAAATAACAGTTTTAGAAGAGGGTGAAGTATCCGCTCAAATTCCCGTTTTTTTACAAGAGGCTGTACAGCAGCTTCAAGAATATTTCCATTCGCAAAGAACAAATTTTACCTTTAAACTCAATCCAAAAGGAACTGATTTTCAACAAAAAGTTTGGAACGCATTACTCGATATTCCGTTCGGGAAAACAAGGACGTATCTAGAACAATCTAAATTTCTTGGTGATCCAAAAGCTATTCGGGCTGTGGCTTCCGCGAACGGGAAAAATCCACTTTGGATTGTGATTCCGTGTCACCGAGTCATTGGTAGTGATGGTTCATTAACGGGTTATGCAGGAGGTTTATGGCGCAAAAAATGGTTGTTAGAGCACGAAAATCCTAATAAGCAACAAGCTCTTTTTTAGTTGTTTATCAATAAAATTCTTATATTCGTTTTATCAAATCGGTGTAAAATTAAAATCTGCGTGCCATACCATGATCGAAAAAATTAACCTTAATAACATTCTCTTTCTTGATATTGAGACCGTTCCTGAATCTGAAAATTACGATGCTTTAGATCCTGAAATGCAAGCGCTTTGGGAACACAAAACCCAATACCAGCGCAGAGAAGAGTTTTCACCTGAAGATTTTTATGACCGAGCAGGTATTTGGGCCGAGTTTGGTAAAATTGTATGTATTTCGGTAGGTTATTTTACCATCAAAGGCGACATTCGTAATTTTCGAGTAACGAGTTTCTTTGGCGAAGAGAAAAAAATTCTTTCCGACTTTAATAATTTGCTCAACAATCACTTCAATCAACCGCAGCATGTTTTGTGCGGACACAATGCCAAAGAATTTGATATTCCCTTTTTGGCTAGGCGAATGATTATCAACAATATTGCAATTCCAAACAAACTGAATTTATTTGGAAAAAAACCTTGGGAAATTCCGCATTTAGATACTCTGGAATTATGGAAATTTGGCGATTACAAACATTTTACTTCTTTGAAATTGATGTGTAAAGTACTCGGAATTCCTTCTTCAAAAGGTGATATCGATGGCAGTCAAGTAGGTCATGTATTTTATGTGGAGAAAGACATTGATCGTATTGTCACTTATTGTGAGCGAGATACGATTGCTGTAGCGCAAATTTTTCTGCGTTTGCGTAGGGAAGAGTTGTTGATAGAAGACGAGATTATTCATGTGTAGTAGCTAAATCAATAACATGTTAGGCTAAATTTTTTGAAAATGCTTTGCGTACTTTGCGAATCACTTTGTGCACTTTGCGGTTAAATAATTACATTTACAAAAATTATAAGTTATGGTATTGAGCAGATTTTGGTTGGTTATTTTTATTTCATCAATTGTTTTTGTGGTAGTGAGTTTGTTCAGTTCAAACACTTACACAATTGATTATGTATTGAATGGAAAAAAAGACGACCCGATTTTGATTTCTGAAAAAATGCCAGAGCAATTGCCGCTTTTCATTAAAGACAGTATTAAAAATGCACCAGATCAAACCATGGTCGTCAATCGCGATACTTTAAACGCGGATACAACTTATGTTTTTAAAAATAAAACGGTAAAAATCTACAGTGGCGTACAAAAATCAGATGGTTTATTACCTACCTGCAAAAGCACTTTGCTCGATTTAGTTTTGCCATTAATGGCTTATTTGGCTTTCTTTTGTGGGTTGATGGAACTGTTAATTATTTCAGGTGCTTCTGGAAAATTGGCCAAAGCCTTAAGTCCTGTTTTTGTAAAAGTATTTCCGAGTATTCCCAAAAATCATCCTTCGATATCCTATATGACTTTGAATTTTGCAGCTAATTTTCTTGGTCTAGACTCGGCTGCAACGCCTTTTGGCCTTAAAGCCATGGAAAGTTTACAAGAAATAAATCCTGAAAAAGACAAAGCGAGTGATGCCCAAATTATGTTCATGTGCTTACACGCTTCAGGACTCACATTGATAGCTACTTCAATCATTGGCTATCGTGCTGCCGCTAATGCCGCTAATCCTGCCGATGTGATGTTGCCTTGTATCATTACGTCTTTCATAGGCACCATTGCCGCTTTTTTAATTGTTGGAATTAAGCAAAAAATCAATTTTAAGAGTGCCTCTTTGGTATTGGTATTAATCACATTGATTGCTGCAATTATCGGTATGTTAATGTATGTTAATCAGCTTGATTTAGTGGGTAAAAACTATTTCACATCTAATCTTTCCGCTTTAATTTTAATCGCTATTATTGCGTTTACTTTGATTTTTTCGTTTTGGAATGAAAAGAAATTTACTGCTGCAAGCACTACTGTTTTTGATGCTTTTGTAGTAGGTGCTAACAATGGCGTGAAAACGGGGGTAACTATTTTTCCATACGTTTTAGGGATGTTAGTGGCTATTTCCCTGTTTAGGAATAGTGGTTTGTTTGAAATCATCAGTAACGGAATTGCCTTTTTGTTCTCAAATATGGGCGTTAGTAAAGAAATAACAGATGCTCTGCCAGTAGCGTTATTGCGTCCTTTTAGCTCCGCAGGATCACGTGGGTTTTTGATTGATTCTATGAACACTTTCGGTCCGGATTCCTTAACAGCTCGTTTGAGTAGCATTTTTCAATGTAGCGCCGAAAGTACTTTTTATGTAATTGCAGTTTATTTTGGATCAGTGAATATCAAAAACACGCGTTACGCTTTAGGAACTATGTTATTAGTAGACGTGATATGTGTAATTACGGCAATATTTGTGGCGAGCTGGTTTTTTTAAGCCAGTTGATAAATTTTCTTAAAAATATGCCGAGCCTAAGGCTCTCAATTTTGTAGTTTGTTTTTGTTTCCAACGGATTAAAATCCGTTGTTACAACATTGGTCGTTCCTACGGAACTTTCATATTTAAGACATATCAAAGAGCCGTAGGCTCGATTCATTTTGTAATTTGTATTTGTTTTCAACGGATTAAAATCCGTTGTTACAATATTGATTGTTCCTACGGAACTTTCATAGATAACGCATGTCAAAGAGCCGTAGGCTCGATTCATTTTATAGCAACGGATTTTAATCCGTTGATAAAACGAAATAACATCAAATGGATTTCCGTAGGAACGTAAGATAAATTTTAATCCATAAAATAAAAATTATCAAAACATGGCAAATACCTATCATCAAGTATATATCCAGGTTGTTTTTGCGGTAAAATATCGCGAAGCACTTATTAATAGCGATTGGAGATCTACATTATTTGGTGTTATTGGTATTTTAATAAATGAAACTGGGTGCAAAACTATTATTGTAAATGGAGTTGAAGATCACATACATTGTTTTTTAGGCCTTAAACCTGCAGTTTCCATCTCGGAATTAATGAAAACCGTTAAAGCAAAATCATCAAAATATGTTAATGATCATCATTTAACCAAATCAAGATTCGAATGGCAAGAGGGTTACGGTGTTTTTTCTTATGCACATTCTCAAATTAATGCAGTGTACAAGTATATTGCAAATCAGGAAGAACATCATAAAAGGCAAGCTTTCAAGGATGAATATATAGAGTTTTTAAACAAATTCGAAGTACCATTTGAGGAAAGATATATTTTCGAAGACCTGAAATAAAATTAAAGTGGATAGCGCATTTTTAGATTGTATTTGTACTTAGCGGATTAAAATCCGTTATTACAATATTGGTCGTTCCTACGGAACTTTCAAATTTAACACATTTCAAAGAGTTGCAGGCTCGCTTCATTTTGTGGTTTTTACAACGGATTGAAATCCGTTGTTACAATGTGGGTCGTTCCTACGGAACTTTAATGTTTAATACATTTTAAAGAGCCTTAGGCTCGCTTCATTTTGTAGTTTATAATTGTTTACAACGGATTGAAATCCGTAGTTACAACATTGGTCGTTCCTACGGTAATTTCATAAACAACACATGTCATAGAGCCGTAGGCTCGATAGATTTTTTATCAACGGATTTTAATCCGTTGATAAAACGAATTGTGGTACAATATAGTTCCGTAGGAACGGAATATATAATAGGTTTCATGTTTTGGTTGGAATGATATATTTTATGGCGTGTATTTTTTCAGCAGATTAAAATCCTTTTTTACAACATTTTTTTTCTGTTGAGACGCATTACGAAATTTTATTCCAATGATCAAGCACAACATATTGTTAAATTTTGATTTGATTTTGCACGAACCAATTATATGCTAGGATTTTTAATCAATTTTTCATTATTTTGAGGGATTCAATAATTTTTTAAATTCATATCAAAATGTCAAAATATACCAAATACATCGCCATCGGTTTGCTAATTCTTTTTTTACTAACAAGTATTTTAACGTAGTAGTTTAGCGTTGCTTTTTGAGTAACTTTTAAACTCACACCAACTATTTTATCTTTGTAAAAAAATTACACCATGGACTTTATTTATCAGGATCCTTATCCTATTTTAAAAGACGATACACAATACCGAAAAATATCTTCAGACTACGTAAAAGTAGAACAGCTGGGCGATAGAGAAATTCTTACAGTTGATCCAAAAGGTTTGGAGTTGCTTTCGCAAGAAGCCATGAAAGACGTTTCTTTTATGCTTCGTACTTCACATTTAGAAAAATTACGAGCTATTTTGGATGATCCAGAAGCGACAGATAATGACCGTTTTGTTGCGTATAATTTATTGCAAAATGCTGCAGTAGCTATTGACGGTCAATTGCCATCGTGTCAAGACACCGGAACTGCAATTGTAGTGGCAAAAAAAGGAGAAAACGTATACACAGGTGTGGATGATGCCGAGTGGCTTTCAAAAGGGATTTTCAACACCTACCAAGAGAAAAACCTGCGTTATTCCCAAATTGTGCCTATCAGTATGTTCGAAGAAAAGAATTCTGGTTCTAATCTTCCGGCTCAAATTGATATTTATGCCAAAAAAGGAAATACGTACGAGTTTTTGTTTTTAGCAAAAGGGGGCGGTTCTGCCAATAAAACCTATTTGTACCAACAAACGAAATCGCTTTTGAACGAAAAGTCAATGGACGCTTTTGTACGTGCTAAAATCATGGATTTAGGTACTTCTGCCTGTCCGCCGTATCACTTGGCATTTGTAATTGGCGGTACTTCTGCCGAGGCTAATTTGGCTGCTGTTAAAAAAGCTTCAGCGGGTTATTACGATCACTTGCCAACTACAGGAAACATGGCTGGTCAAGCATTCCGTGATTTAGAATGGGAGCAAAGAGTGCAACAAATTTGCCAAGAAAGTGCCATTGGAGCACAGTTTGGTGGAAAATATTTTACGCATGATGTCCGTGTGATTCGTTTACCACGCCATGCTGCTTCTTGCCCTGTTGGATTAGGAGTTTCGTGCTCTGCCGATAGAAATATAAAGGGAAAAATCACCAAAGAAGGTATTTTTGTAGAACAACTTGAGGTGAATCCTGGGCGTTTATTGCCTGCAACTCCGCCACATTTAGAACCTGCTGTAGAGATTGATTTGAACCAACCGATGGCGGATATTCTTAAAAAGTTATCACAATATCCAATTAAAACGCGTTTGAAACTGAACGGAACTTTGATTGTAGCGCGTGATATTGCACATGCTAAAATCAAAGAACTTTTGGATGCAGGTAAACCTATGCCAGAGTATTTTAAAAATCATCCTGTGTATTATGCAGGTCCAGCAAAAACTCCAGACGGAATGCCATCAGGTAGTTTTGGTCCAACCACGGCTGGAAGAATGGATGTTTACGTAGAAGAATTTCAAAAAGCTGGTGGAAGTATGATTATGCTTGCCAAAGGAAATAGAACGCCACAAGTGATGAATGCTTGTAAAACCTACGGTGGTTTTTATTTAGGCTCTATTGGAGGTCCTGCTGCCATTCTTGCTCAAGACAACATCTTGAAAGTAGAAGTAGTTGACTTTGAAGAGTTAGGTATGGAAGCTGTTCGAAAAATAACAGTAAAAAATTTCCCAGCCTTCATTATTACTGATGATAAAGGGAACGATTTTTTCAATAATTTGTAATTAATTAAAGCAAACTATAAACCGCACAAGCGTGAGTGTTTGTGCGGTTTTTTTGCTTCATAAATCTAATTTTATGTCATTTCAAGAAACCTTTTCAGAGTTTTATTCCAAGGTTAAAGCAAGTTTGCAGGATGGTACCTTTGCCAAATTAACGCTAGCTAAAACCATTGGGAACACTTTATTGATGAATATTTATGTGCGACCAGTGGTGGTGGAGAATGATTTACAATTGGAGTTGAAGTTTAAATTTCAGCAAGAAGAATTATTCGAAATTCATTCGATAGACAGTGCATTTGATCGCTTATTGCCCTTTATCAATAATCCGTTTTTGTCAGCAATTTTGTTTACGACAGAGTTTGATTTGACTTATAAATTAAATAAAAAAAGATCGGTAAGTATGGTGGAGCAATTTCCTAGTTTTACGCATGCAGCTACAACGCTAACTGAATATTTAGAAAGTAAATAGTGAGTACTTAAAAGTCATAAAAAAACCTCAAATGAACTTCATTTGAGGTTTTTTTATAGGATTTGATGTCGATTAGTTGATATCCATTTCAGGAATATCACCTTCAATTATCAAGTTAGCTTCAGTAGAAGCGATGATGTGTTCTACTGTAACGCCTGGCGCGCGCTCTAAAAGCTTAAAACCTGCCGGGGTAACTTCTAGTACGGCAAGCTCGGTTACTACCTTTTTAACGCAACCTACGCCGGTTAATGGCAAAGAGCATTTCTTAAGGATTTTTGATTCGCCTGCTTTGTTTACGTGCATCATGGCTACAATGATATTTTCGGCAGAGGCCACTAAATCCATTGCGCCGCCCATTCCTTTCACCATTTTACCTGGGATTTTCCAGTTGGCGATATCACCATTTTCGGCAACTTCCATAGCGCCAAGAATGGTTAAATCTACTTTTTGAGAGCGTATCATCCCAAAACTCAAAGCGGAGTCAAAAAATGATGCGCCAGGTAAGGTAGTAATGGTTTGTTTTCCGGCGTTGATAATATCGGCATCTTCTTCTCCGGCAAAAGGGAATGGTCCCATACCTAATACGCCATTTTCACTTTGAAATTCAACTGAAATATCGGTACGAACATAATTAGCCACCAAGGTAGGAATTCCAATTCCTAGGTTAACATAATAGCCGTCTTGTACTTCTTTGGCAATTCTTCTTGCTATATCTTCTTTTGTTAAAGCCATAATTTTATTTTTGAAACTGGTAAGGTTTTTATAATTTGAGCATACTTAAATCATAAAAATGAAGTCCATATAATTCTGTGCAAACTGAATATTACTTTTGTCTCACAGTTCGTTGTTCAATTCTTTTCTCAAACGTTTCTCCTTGAAAAATGCGTTGTACCATAATTCCAGGAATGTGAATTTCATTGGGGTCTAATGCGCCTACAGGCAAAAGTTCTTCAACTTCGGCAATCGTAATTTTTGCAGCTCCAGCCATGCTAGAATTGAAATTACGAGCAGTTCCTTTAAAAATTAAATTACCTGCTTCGTCACCTTTCCATGCTTTTACAATAGCAAAGTCGGCTTTGTAAGCGAGTTCCATGATGTGCATTTTACCATTAAACTCGCGAACTTCTTTTCCTTCCGCTACTTCAGTACCGTAACCTGCAGGTGTAAAAAACGCAGGAATTCCCGCTTGTGCAGCACGGCATTTTTCGGCCAAAGTTCCTTGAGGAGTCAATTCGACTTCTAGTTCGCCGGATAACATTTGACGTTCAAACTCGGCATTTTCACCCACATAAGATGAGATCATTTTTTTTATTTGGCGCTTTTGCAAAAGCAATCCAAGTCCGAAATCATCTACACCGGCATTGTTCGAAATACAGGTTAAATCGGTTACGTTTTTTTGAACCAATTCGGCAATACTATTTTCTGGAATTCCACATAATCCAAAACCGCCTAGCATGATAGTCATGCCATTTTCAATGCCTTGAAGTGCATCTTGAACGGTATTTACTTTTTTGTTAATCATAAAAATAAGGTGCTATTTATCGAATTTTAATCTAATGATGAATTGAGTTTTAAGTACGAATACCCTAGCCCAGATAAAAGTGGAAATCCTTTTTAAAAGCGATTTTTCATCGCTTTCAAAAAGATTGCAACGTATAGCTGGATGAGCTCCAAAAGAAAATTTTACAATTCAAATTCTTCTGTATCTTGCTCTACAGCAGTCGTGTCTACTACTTTTTTCGGTACATAACAATCTACTTTGATAGATAAGTTAGCCGGTCTTTCAAAAGGTTCTTTGGATACTTTGAGCGCTGGATCTTCGTAACAAAGTTTCATGAAATAACCCCAAACTGGCAAAGCAGCTGTTGCTCCTTGACCGTAAGTGATACTTTTGAATCGGGCCGAACGGTCTTCGCAACCTACCCAAACTCCGGTTACTAAGTTAGGTACCATTCCCATAAACCAACCGTCAGATTGATTTTGTGTAGTTCCTGTTTTTCCTGCAATTGGGTTTCTAAAAGCGTACGGATAACCTGTCCAGCGGTTGTCTCCATTCCCACCTCCAGTGGTACGCAAACGGTCACCTGAACCGCCTTCAGTTACGCCTTCTAGTAATTTTACAACAGCGTATGCAATGTCTTTGTTCAATACATCGTGTGATTCCGGGATAGGCTCGTAAATTACAACACCACTTTTATCTTCAATTTTGGTGATGAATTGTGGTTTTACATATACTCCTTGATTAGCAAAAGTACTGTAAGCAGCTACCATGTCTTGAACGGTGATTTCTACCGCTCCTAAGGCAATTGATGGTTGCGTTACAATCTCTGATTTCACTCCTAATTTATGCGTTAAATCGATAACAGCTTCAGGACCAACTTTGTCAATTAATTTAGCCGATACGGTATTGATCGAGTTGGCCAAACCTCTTTTTAAGGTTACCATTCCGCGGTACTTGTTATCAGAGTTTTTAGGTTCCCAATCTTCGGTTACGTGGTGACGCCCTTTACGAATCATGAACGGACCATCAACAATTGAGTCGCAAGGTGACATATTCAACTGTTCGATAGCTGTAGCATAAACGAACGGTTTGAAAGTAGATCCTACTTGTCTAGCTCCTTGGCCTACGTGGTCGTACTGGAAATATTTGTAATTAATACCGCCTACCCAAGCTTTGATGTTTCCGGTTTGTGGCTCCATAGCCATCAATCCTGCTTGTAAAAAGTGTTTGTAGTAACGGATAGAGTCTAGGGGTGTCATGATAGTGTCGCGCTCGCCTTTCCAAGTAAAGATTTTCATTTTGGTCTTTTCGCTAAATGACTTTATGATTTCTTCGTCGGTTTTATCCAATGATTTTAGGATAGACCAACGGCTAGAAGATTTCATAGCTTGGTTGATAATTTTTTGTGTTTCTACAGCAGAAATATTAACAAAAGGAGCGTTTTTATTGTCTTTTGACTGAATAAAAAATTCTTCTTGCAAGTTGGCCATGTGCGCTTTTACAGCTTCTTCGGCGTGCAACTGCATTCTTGAGTCAATAGTAGTGTAAATTTTAAGACCATCTTTGTAGATATCGTAATCCGATCCGTCTGGTTTTTTATTCTCTTCAACCCATTTTTTCATGTAATCACGCAAATATTCTCTAAAATAAGTTGCAGTTCCGTCTTTATGAGTTTCGAGTTTAAAGTTCAATTTAATTGGTAAACTTTGTAATCTTACTTTTTCGTTTTCCGAAATGATATCGGCTTTTTGCATTTGTAAAAGCACCACATTGCGACGGTTTTTTACACCTTGTGGATTTCGAACAGGATTGTACAAACCAGAGTTTTTGAACATTCCCACTAATATCGCAGACTCACTAATAGTTAAGTCTTTTGGCTCTTTAGAAAAATACGTTTTGGCAGCAGAACTTACTCCAACAGAATTGTTTCCAAAGTCATATACGTTGCAGTACATGGCAATGATTTCATTTTTGGTGTATTGTCTTTCTAAACGAATTGCAATAATCCATTCTTTGATTTTTTGCACAATTCGGAAAGGAAGAAACTTTGAACCTTCTCCGTGAAATAATTGTTTGGCAAGTTGTTGTGTCAAAGTACTTGCTCCACCGCTAGTTCCTAGGCTAAAAATAGCTCTGAGCGTACCACGTCCGTCAATACCAGAGTGATCATAAAAACGAGCATCCTCAGTAGCAACAAGTGCTTGAACTAGGTTTTTAGGTAGATCTTCATATTTTAGTTGAGACCTGTTTTTTTCAAAGTATTTACCTATGACCACACCGTCTGCCGAGATAATTTCGGTAGCTAAGTTAGAATCTGGGTTTTCTAAATCCTCAAAGGATGGCATCGAGCCAAAAAGTCCCCAAGAGGCGAATAGGAAGAACAAACCAATACTTCCTAATCCGATAAAGAAAATTTTCCAAAATTTCTTTTGATAGTAAGCGACGTCTTTAATCTCGCTTTTTGTGCTAGTGTTATTTTTTTTGATTGCCATAAAACTATTTTATTCTTTTTTTTCGATTCTAAAACCTACATCTGTAATTCCGTTAAGTGCTGTAACTCCGGGAACTTTTCCGTTTTCGCGAACTGCTTGTTTGATGTGTACTTTGTATTTTGAACGCAGGCGCACGTTTTCTTTGTAAAAAAGTTTACTTTCTTTCACATCCGAAAATCCATCACCTAAAAGTGTTCCATCAACATCGGCCATTTCGTATTCCAACGTGTCTACTTTTGTAAATCCGTTGGGTAATTCCATAGCAACAATTAAAAATAAATTGTTGTATTGGTAGTTGTTGTTAGCTCGTAAATTGACAAACAAGTTGTATCTCTTGGTCGAATCAAGAGCCGGAATAGCAAAGGTTACGGTACTGTCTTTGTGCCAAGCTGGACCGACAGATTTATATTCGTCAAAACTTCTTTTCTCGTCACAAGAGGTAAGAAGTAAGACTGCTAATAAAAAAAATGCACTATTTTTTATCCACATTTTTAGTAATAATTATAGGTTTTCTAGGGCCTGCTGGTTTCTTGTCAGCAGGTGCTGGCTTGTTGTTATTGGCTGGTTTGTTTGCGTTTTGTGGTTTGTTATTGTTGTTTTTTGGACGTGGCGGTTTAGGTGCTCCGTTGGCAACAATAGCGTTCTCCGGATTTGGTTTACGCTTGCGGTTGTTCTTTTTCTTGCCTTTTGGTTGGTCAAATCGCGTTAAACTTTCTTGGCCCATGGCATTGTTAAAGTTTTTCTCTGGCTCCACAATAACCTCAATAGCATAATCCTCAAGTGATGAAACTTTATTTTTGAGCTTATTCTCAGCAATAATTTCTTTGACTTGGTCTATTTTTAAAACGTGCCAGTTCGAGAAATTGTTGGTGTAAGCAAACCACATCAAGCCTTTAAAAATATCTTGTTTTTGACAAATAGCATCTCCTTTTTCGGTGCTTAATTTGGTTTCAAAATCTGGAAAATGCTTCAAAGCATCCATGTAAGTGTCTAACTCATAATTCAAGCAGCATTTCAATTTACCACATTGCCCTGCTAGTTTTTGAGGGTTCAAGGACAGTTGTTGGTAACGTGCTGCTGAGGTATTCACACTTCTAAAATCAGTCAACCAAGTAGAGCAACATAATTCTCTTCCGCAAGAACCAATTCCGCCCAAACGAGCTGCTTCTTGACGGAAACCTACTTGTTTCATCTCAATACGCGTGCCGAATTCTTTAGCAAAATCTTTGATCAATGCTCTAAAATCAATTCGATCGTTTGCTGTATAGTAAAATGTAGCTTTTGATCCATCTCCTTGAAATTCAATATCCGAAATTTTCATTTCTAGTTTTTGAGCAATGGCCAATTCACGTGCGCGAACTTTCATAGGCTCTTCGCGGTCGCGAGCTGCAGACCAAATATCAATGTCTTTTTGTGATGCTTTTCTATAAATTTTCGGAATTTCGTTGCTGCTAGGATTCGCTCCTTTTTTCTTCATTTGAATGCGAACCAACTCACCTGTTAGCGTTACTATACCAATATCATGTCCTGGAGAAGCTACCGTGGCAACAATATCACCAATGCTCAAAGTAAGTTTTTCAGTATTGCGGTAAAATTCTTTACGACCGTTTTTAAAACGTACTTCTACACAGTCAAAAGGGGCTTCGCCGTTAGGCAAACTCATATTCGAAAGCCAATCAAAAACCGTTAATTTATTGCAGCTATCGGTGCCGCAAGTCCCATTATTTTTGCAACCCTTTGGTGCGCCACCATCAGAGGTTGAACAACTTGTACATGCCATAATCGTATATGTAGTGTTGTGACAAGCACAACTTAAGTTCTTAAAACGTTTAATTTGTAAAGATAGTATTTTTTAATTTTATGCAACAACGCCAATTTGGAGCAATCACTCATAAAATTATACTAAAAAACCCACTGCAAATGGCGTTGCAATGGGTTGGTTTTGTTTGTTTTACAGCAGTTGTGTTACTCTACAATGCGGTATAGTTTGTCTGATAACCGAATTCTGAAAGGCAATTTGAAAGTACAAGTATCTCCAACAACAGCTTTTTGTTGCGCCGTTCCGTTCACCATCATTTCCTCAATGGTTAAAATTTGTTCTCCAGTAGTGCTGCCTTTTATCATTACACTATCGCCAATTTTCAATTCATTTTCTTCAATTAAAAACTGACCAATATTTGATTTCGGGAAAAAGTGTGCGCCTTTACCCAGATATTGTTTCTTGATTTTTACTGCTTTTTTTGCAACAGGCTTTCTTTTTGCCAATTCAGTCAAATCAGGAATTGCTGCTAACGGATCTGCATTATTTTTAAAAAGCAACTTGTCCGATTTTCCTTTTTTAAAAATCTTATTTCCGTTTTTTATTCCTCTACGAATGGCTTTTTGCTCTTCTTCGGGCAAGTGAATTACCGTCACACATTCAACCGAACAACAACCTTGCATTTTTTCTTTGCAAGAATCACACTGAATAAAAAGCAAGTGACAACCTTCGTTTTCGCAATTGGTATGCACATCACAAGGCGCACCACATTGATGGCATTGAGAAACAATATCATCTGTAATGCGTTCGCCCAAGCGGTGATCAAAAACAAAGTTTTTACCTATAAATTTGCTCTCTAAATTTTCTTCTTTTATTTGCTTGGCGTAATTAATAATACCGCCTTCCAGCTGAAAAACATTCTTAAAACCTTGGTGTTTAAAGTAAGCCGATGCTTTTTCGCAACGAATTCCTCCTGTGCAATACATCACCAAGTTTTTATCTTCCTTAAAGTCTTTTAATTGCTCATTAATAATTGGCAACGATTCTCTAAACGTATCTACATCAGGAGTGATGGCGCCTTTAAAATAGCCTATTTCACTCTCGTAATGGTTTCTAAAATCGACTACAATTGTGTTGGGATCGTCTAGAATTTCGTTGAACTCCTTCGCTTTTAGGTGTACACCTATGTTGGTTACATCAAAAGTTTCATCGTTCAAACCATCGGCAACAATCTTGTCACGCACCTTAATTGTTAGTTTCAAAAACGAGTGGTCGTCATGCTCCACCGCAATATTCAAGCGCATCCCTTTCATGAAATCGTAAGCTTCAACGCTGTCCTTGAAGGCATAAAAATTATCAGCAGGTAATGATAATTGTGCATTGATACCTTCTTTGGCTACATAAATTCGGCCTAGAACATCCAAAGGATTCCAAGCGCGGAATAAATCATTACGAAATTGAGTGGGATCTTGAATTTGCGCATAAGCATAGAACGACAAAGTGAGTCTTTGTTTTCCGGCATCATCAATCATGATGGCTCTTTCCTCTGCGCTTAAGGTGTTGTACAGTTGCATGCTATAAACAGTTTAAGTGAGAAATGTATTTTTTGCAAAAGTAGTCAAAAAGGTTCAGAGGCGCAAAGTTTTGAAGGGACTAAGGTTCGCAATCATTAACAACGAATGCTTAATTTTCCTTAAAGTCTTCATGGTTTGTTTTTCTTGGAGCTATTTCCAGCTGTTCACTATATCTGTAGTGGCGAACCCCGCCACAACAGGATGCCGTTTCCATCTGGGCTAGGGAAGTTGTGGTTAATAGAAAATTCAGTTCTCAGAGTTGATTTTTTGATTGAGTTCATTGCGCATTAATTCCAGTATTTTTTTAGCACAAAATGTCTTCTAACCCAGATAGTCCCGAAGCTTCGGGAGAAATCCTTTTTAAAGCTTCCAGCCTTCAAAAGGCTGGAAGCTTTGGAATTATCAGAGACTTTTCCTTTTTAAGAGTTACAAGTAAGAGTATAATTTTTCTCTCGGGTATATTTGTTATTCTGAGGAACTAAGACTTGAGCTCTAGCTAATCGGCGGAGTAATCTATGTTTGTTGAGCAACCTAATGAGACTCTTCCTTCGTCAGAGTTATAATTTTGGGTTGACTTTCCTATATTTATTTTGTCATTTTGAAAAACAAAGCCCTGAACTCTGTCTTGTTGGCGGAGTAATCTGTTTGTGTTGGGTAAATTTAACGAATCCTTTAATGCAGTACTTTATTTGTAGTAATCTCCACTGATTTGATTGCGCCTACCGGAGTTATTTTTACATTTTTATTTCCTTTTTCTACATAAAAATAATAAGCACTGTTGGAACCAATTAAATAAATTTCTTTTGTTTGGCCATCACCAAAAGTTATTTCGTAACCGTATTTCAATTCGTTGTTAGAAATTTTACTTGCAACTTTTTCTCCGCTTCCTAGTCCTAATCCTAAAAAAAAGCACAACAAACAAAATGCAAACATGGAGATAAAATACTTACTGAAATATGCACTTACTTCCTCTTCAGTTATTTCCTCTAGTGGTTTTTTAGAACCAATTTTTTTCTTTATCCAATCTTTATTAAAATTTTTTGAAATAAGTATACTAGCTAAGGATAATAGAAGAATTAAGATAACAAAACCTAAAAGGATTATCGGTGTTGAGGTTAAATCAGCAATTGGACTGATTAAAACATCCATGATATTGGAATATTTCAAGATGTTTATCCCTACTTGATAATAATAAATACTTTCTTTGATTATTCCAAGAACGACTAAGAATAAGTAGCCAAATGGGAGGGTTCTTTGTACAATTTCGCTAAGTTTCATTCGTGTATATTTTGGTTTTATATTTGTTGAAGTAGAATACTGTCAGTTATTTAAATCAAATATATACAAATTATTTGATGGGCTTTGTTTTTTAGATATATCTTCCAGCCTAAAGAGACCTGAAGTTTCAGGAGAAATTCTTTTTTACAGCTTCCAGCCTTCAAAAGGCTAGAAGCTTTGGAATTATCAGAGACTTTTCCTTTATCAGAGTGACAAGTTTGTCATAAATAAAAAAACCACGTCGAAACGT
The DNA here is from genome assembly GCA_964566045.1 of uncultured Flavobacterium sp. Lineage (GTDB taxonomy): Bacteria > Bacteroidota > Bacteroidia > Flavobacteriales > Flavobacteriaceae > Flavobacterium. The sequence goes on along the minus strand of CAZMHK010000001.1, from coordinate 3,903 downwards.
GGTTTTAAATTCTATACTTTATCAGGTATTAGCAATACTCGTTGAAAGCGTCTCTAAGGTTTTCAGCAATTAGTTCTGCTGGGCGACCTTCAATGTGGTGACGCTCTAGCATGTGCACTAATTCTCCGTTTTTGAACAAAGCCATACTTGGCGATGATGGAGGAAAAGGGAACATGTGTTGTCTTGCAGCATCAACAGCATCTTTGTCAACTCCTGCAAAAACAGTAATTAATTGATCTGGTTTTTTACCACCTTCTAAACTCATTTTTGCTCCTGGGCGTGCATTACGCGCAGCACAACCACAAACCGAGTTTACAACTACAAGAGTTGTTCCTTCTGCTTTTAATGCGTTTTCTACTGCTTCGGCACTATGTAAATCTTGAAAACCTGCTGCAGTAAGTTCTGCTTGCATTGGTTTTACCATTTCTTCTGGATACATATCTTTTATTTTAAATCATTAGTAATTAAGTCCTGCAAAGTTACAAAGTTTACCATCAAGAACAGAACTTCAATTATAAAGTTTTGTTATAGTTTGATTGTTATTTTAGGGCTTTGGCGGCCACGTGAAAAATGGCTTTGATAAACAACATTTTCGGGCATTTTAAAATAACCTGAATATCTTCTTTTATCGAGGTTTCTTCGTCTAAAAATTTGAAGATCACCGCTGGATTTCCTTTTTTGAACATCGAAGAAAAAATGTGAGAACCTAATTCGTTTTTTCTATCTAATATGTCTAATAAAAGCAAATCATACCACCAGAATTTTGTTTTTTTATGAAACTTAGTAAAGTCGGTTTCACTTAGTAAAAAGGCTACCAACTCACTTGATTTTTTATCTGAATTTTTGAAAGTATAACCCGTACTCGCTTTGGTCCAACCGCCAGAAGTACCAATGTTGATCACGTTTTTAGTATTGGCTTTCCAAAAAGGATAACAGGTCATCGGGATACTACCTTGTTCTTTTTCTATGATTTCGTAGTTTGTAACCCCCAATTTTTGAATGTATTGTTGGATTTCGTTTTCGTATTCTTCTTTTTTTAAATGCTGATGCGAAAACAAAGTGTATTCCAGTAACGCTTCGGTTTTTGAAGTGGGCAACACGTACATAAAACGGGTATTTCCCCTTTGCTCAACCGAAAAATCCATGAACGTGGCTTGCTCATTATTAAAAACAGCTTGCTCACTTTTGATAAACCAACCTATAAAATGTTGTTGCAAAACAGGATATTTAGTTTGGTTTTCCGCTTTTTGTTTGTGGTAAATACTATTGAATAATTTGGAGCACGAAAAAGATTCGCTTTCTGTTTGTACCAAAATTATAGTTTCTGATTCTTCAATAGTCAAGACTTTCTGATTCAAGAAAGTAATGTTTGCTTGTTTCGAAAGTAAATCAAAAACTTGATTGTAAAAATCAAGTCCTTTCACCATATTGTAGTGATACGGTTGCAATTTTAAATCCCTGCGGAAAGCTGCATTGGCAAATAAAGCCGAATCCCATTTTTTAGAAATAGCCGGTTCCCAAAGTGAATCGGTTGTTTTCCAGAAACACCAGGTTCTATCATTGGTTTTTTTGGAGTTTTCATCCAGTAACAAAATACTTTTATCTGCAAACGATCCGGATTGAACCATTTTGTAAACCGTCATTAAAGCCGAAAGTCCTGTGCCGGTAAAAATATAATCGTAGTGTCTCATGGCTCAAAAATACAACTTTAGGAACAAAAAATTAATCAAAATGGTAACGCAGTCCTATAAAAAAACGTCTTTCTTGATTGGGTCCGTAAGCATAGGTTGGGTCAAAAGTGAGTGCAAATGGATTATCAGCTGTAGGGATTACCGCTCCTGAATTATCAACTTGAACATTTTTATCAAAAGGATCATTAGCGCGTGCTATCAAGAACGGATTTCCACGATTGGGTGTCCAATTAAGTAGGTTTTTGACACCAGCGTACAACTCTAGATTATGAATTTTTTTGAAAGTCATTTGTATATTCTGAATACTGTACGGTCTAGAAATTTCTCGACGCGGATCTAGATCGCTTAGTAAAGGTAAACGCATGGGTCCAGTAAGGTTGCCTGTACAATCTAAGGATAAAAACCAGTTTGAAATATCATAACTAAAGCCCCAACTCACAGAATATCTTTCGGTAAATAATGGTCTCAAACTAAGACCATCTTGTGTGGTCATGGCATCAAAATAACTAGTCCCAAGGTTAGCTTTTAGTCCAAACGGACTAACCCAATCGACATTGGCACTAATTCCGAAAATAGTCGAGTTCCCGTTTAAATTATCATAAATTATTTGATTCGGGTTGATGTCGTAATTGGCAAAAATTCGGTTTGTGAAATAAGTGTACCAAGACGCCAATTCAAGATTAACCACGCCTGCATTGGTCAATTTGAATTTTTTTAGGTAATTTAAGTTCAGGTTGTATGAGGTTTCTGGTTTCAAGTTAGATTGAATCACGACTTCTCGAGCGCCAGATAAAGCCTGATGATCTTCGGTAAAAAGGTTTACGATTCTAAAACCTGTGCCAAAATTGAATCGTAAGATATCCGTTGGTGTTGGTTTGAATTTAAACGCAAAACGAGGTGTAAAAATGGAGCCGTGATTGTCATTGTAATCATAACGTAAGCCAATTAGTGTGCTGGTTTTTTCGTTGTGGGTGATTTCATCTTGAGCAAAAGCACTGTAAATTTTAGAATGATTCGCTGTTGCCGTTGCAGGCGTATTGTCATTATAAAATTGATATCGAAGTGCCGTACCAAAAAGCACCGAGTGGTTATTCCAGTTTTTGTCCCAAATGAATTGGCCAAATGCTATTTTTTGATTGGCTAAAAAAGTAGCATTTCCATAAACGGAGTTTTGGTCGTGACCAATAACCGAAAATTGAAAATACATTTTTTCGGCTACGGGAAGCTCGTATTTTCCTAGAAGTTCATAGCGCGAAGTGTAAATGCTTTCGCCATACACTTGGTCTCCGCCCCTAAAACTTTTGTTCCATCGCATTTCTCCGCCCCAGCGGTCTTCATAAAGGTAGCGAGACACAAGGCTAAATTCTTTTTTAGAGGCTCTGTTGATGTTTATTTTGGAGAAAAATGAAGCCCTGTTTTGCAAAGAAACATCGGTAAAATTGTCTTTGTTGTTGTCAATGGGATTGTTGTAAGTGAAATAATTTAGACCAAATAGGGCAGTAGCCTTGGAACCAATATTGGCTTTATAACCAAGGTCAACATTCGTTTCGAGCCATGATGTAGTGAAAACATCAGCAGTTAATAAAGGAACTGCAAACGGTTTTTTAGTAATAATGTTAATTAATCCGCCTACTGCTTCACTGCCATAAAGTGTAGATGCCGCTCCTTTGACCACTTCTATTTTATCAATCATGGCATTGGGAATGCCTGAAAGCCCGTAAACAGTACCGAGAGCGCTGACAATAGGCATGCCGTCAATAGTGACCATGGTGTACGGACCGTCAAGACCGTTAATGCGAATATCACCTGTGTTACACACATTACAATTGTTTTGAGGTCGTAAACCATTTACGTTTTGCAAGGCATCCAAGACATTGCTGGTTGGGTTTTGTTTTAAAAAAGCAGCCGAAATAATCTCAACAGGAACAGGATTTTCAAGTCTTTTTACCGGTTTGAGTGTTCCTGAAACTACCACTTCGTCTAGTTGATTTTCAGTACTTTCAAGTGCAAAATGAAGTATTATTTCTTGCTCATCTTTTATGTTGACGTTTTTGTTTTTTGTTTGAAAACCGTTTGCTATTACTTGAATGGTGTAATTACCATTTGGAATTTCAGAAAAAAAATACTGTCCTAAACTATCGGTTTGAGTGACGAAAGTTGTTTTTTGCAAGGCAACTGTTGCGCCAAGTATCGGTTGATTGTTAGATGTTAC